>NZ_JBAGKI010000015.1:0-106064 GCF_036689795.1 Micromonospora palythoicola
AGGCCTCCTCCCGCATGAGCATCGCCGCCCTCGCCGACTGGATCGCCACCCGCGGCTACAGCCCCACCTCCTGACCACCCCAACACCCCGACGGGCCGACCCCACCCGGGGCCGGCCCTTCGTCGTCCCCACCCCACCCCCGCCCGGGGAGAGGACAACATCAGGGATGTTGCCGCGTCGCGCCACGGTCAGCCAGCAACATCACCGATTCTGCTGCCGTCCGCTGCCAGCGGGCATCATCGCGATGGGCGGCGGGCGGGCGGCGGCGGAATGGTGGCTGCGAGAACCGGCGCTGGCGGGGTCAGCCGCCGGAGTCGTCCAGCTCGGCGCCCTCGGGCACGGTGTCGTCGTCGCGGCTGGCCAGCCAGCCGTCGGGCAGGAAGACCTTGCCCGGCGAGTTGGTTCGGCCGCGCGGCTGGCCCAACGTCTCCACTGGGAAGGGCACCGCCGGATCAAGCTTGCCCAGCAGGTCGTCGAGCTGGGCCAGGCTGTCGATCATCGCCAGGGCACGGCGCAGCTCGCTGCCGACCGGGAAGCCCTTGAGGTACCAGGCGACGTGCTTGCGGAAGTCGGTGCAGCCGTCCCGCTCACCCCGGGCCGGGTTGCGGGCGCCGGCGGTGAACTGCTCGACCAACAGCTCGGCGTGCCGGCGCATGGTCACCGCCACCTCGCCGAGGGTGGGCAGCCGCCGCTGCGGCGAGCCGTTGAACGCCGCCTCCAGGTCGGCGAAGAGCCACGGCCGGCCGAGGCAGCCACGGCCGATGACCACACCGTCGACGCCGGTGTGCGCCACCATCCGCAGCGCGTCGTCGGCCTCCCAGATGTCGCCGTTGCCGAGCACCGGCACGTCGAGGGCCTGCTTGAGGGTGGCGATGGCGTCCCAGTCGGCGGTGCCCGAGTACCGCTGCGCGGCCGTACGCCCGTGCAGGGCGACCGCGGCGACGCCGGCCTCCTGCGCGGCCAGCCCCGCCTCGACGTACGTCAGGTGGTCGTCGTCGATGCCCTTGCGCATCTTGACCGTGACCGGCACCTTCGCGGGTGACGCGGCGTCCACCGCGGCCCGCACCAGGCGGGCGAAGAGCCGCCGCCGCCAGGGCAGCGCCGCGCCGCCGCCGCGCCGGGTCACCTTCGGCACCGGGCAGCCGAAGTTCAGGTCGATGTGATCGGCGAGGTCCCGCTCGACCACGATCCGCACGGCGGCGGCGGTGGTCTCCGGGTCGGTGCCGTAGAGCTGGAGGCTGCGCGGGCGCTCGTCCGCTCCGAACGCGATCATCCGGAGCGTCTTCGGGTTCCGCTCGACCAGGGCGACGGTCGTGATCATCTCGCAGACGTAGATGCCGCCGCCCTGCTCCCGGCAGAGCTGCCGGAAGCCGACGTTCGTGATGCCGGCCATCGGGGCGAGCACCACCGGCGGCCACACCCGGTGCGGCCCGATGGCCAGCGGCGGCAGGTCGGTGGCGGGACGGAGGGCGGTTTCCACCGCTCAAGGGTACGCAGGCCGTGGTCAGCTCCGCCGCCACGGCCACCGGCGACCGCCGCCGTCCGGCTCCGAGGCACTCCGAAGAAGCTCCGCCGTCGCCCGTAGCTTGTGCCGGATCTCCATGCCGGCCACGCCGAGCAGATCGGCCAGCTGGCTGCCCTGCTCGACCACCAACCGGGCACGCTCGACGTCGCCGATCATCAGCAGCGCCGGCGCGTAGATCGAGTACGTGTTGGCCAGCTCCCAGATGGTGATCGGCTGCTGCGGGTCGAGCGCCTTCAGACGCAGCTCCGTCGCCCGGGAGGCGGCCAGCGCCGCCTCCTGGGCATCGGACGCCGCACCCTGCTCCTGATGGCGGTGCAGCAGAGCGTTCGCGTAGTTGTGGTAGGCGGTGGCCATCGCCGCGCGGGTGCGCGGCCCCGCGCCGGGCGGCGGACCGGCGGTGTGCAGACCGATCTCGATCGCCTTCTCCAGCAACTGCAGCCGGGGACCGGGGCTGCCGGCCACGAACGCCGACTCGCCGGAGTCCACGAACGCGGTGATCAGCTCGGCCAGCGCCTCGTCCCGCCGCGGCTGGGTCGGATCGGGATGCTCCGCCGCCACCGCCTGATGGATCTCCGCGAACAGGACGATGGCCTCGTGGCCCGCCTCCTTAGCCCGTTCGTGGCGGCCCAGTGCGGTCGACAGCATGCCGTACCGCCACAGGGCCCGGGCCAGCTGGCGTTGATCGTGCCGGTCGACCCGGCTGCCCGCGACGGCCTGCCGGTACGCCTCGATGACCCGCGGCCAGAGCGCGTCCGCCTGCTGCCAGCGCGCCGGCTGGGTGGAGTACTCCCGCGCCCGTTCGAAGATCTCCTCGCGTGCTTCCGGCTCCACGTCGTCGGCCCTTCGTCGTCTCCGTGCGGCTCTGCCCGCCCTGGAGACATCATTGGCCATGGATGCCAGTCGCATGACCCGGTGAGTGCGGTCCGGACCGCACTCACCGGGGCGAGCCGGGATCAGCAGCCGGGCAGGTGGTCGATCAGGTAGCGCTCGACCTGGTCCAGGCCGATCCGTTCCTGGGTCATGGTGTCCCGGTTCCGTACCGTCACCGCGTTGTCGTCGAGCGTGTCGAAGTCGACGGTGACGCAGAACGGGGTGCCGATCTCGTCCTGCCGGCGGTAGCGGCGGCCGATCGCCTGCGAGTCGTCGAACTCGACCACCCAGCGCTTACGCAGGTCGGCGGCGAGCTGCTTCGCCTTCGGCGAGAGCGCCTCGTTACGTGACAGCGGCAGCACCGCCACCTTGACCGGGGCCAGTCGCGGGTCGAAGCGCATCACGGTGCGCTTGTCGACACCGCCCTTGGTGTTCGGCGCCTCGTCCTCGTCGTACGCCTCGAGCAGGAAGGCCAGCACCGCGCGGGTGAGACCGGCGGCCGGTTCGATCACGTACGGGATCCACCGCTCGCCCTTGGACTGGTCGAAGTACGACAGGTCGACGCCGGAGTGCTTGCTGTGCGTGGACAGGTCGAAGTCGGTGCGGTTGGCGATGCCCTCCAACTCGGCGAACTCGGTGCCGCCGAACTGGAACCGGTACTCGATGTCGACGGTGCGCTTCGAGTAGTGCGAGAGCTTCTCCTTGGGGTGCTCGTAGAAGCGCAGGTTGTTCTCCGACAGGCCGAGGTCGAGGTACCAGTTCCAGCGCTCGGCCAGCCAGTACTCGTGCCACTGCTCGTCGCTGCCCGGCTCGACGAAGAACTCCATCTCCATCTGCTCGAACTCGCGGGTACGGAAGATGAAGTTGCCCGGGGTGATCTCGTTGCGGAACGACTTGCCGGTCTGTGCGATGCCGAACGGCGGCTTCTTGCGGGCGACCGTCTCGACGTTGCGGTAGTTGACGAAGATGCCCTGGGCGGTCTCCGGCCGCAGGTAGTGCAGGCCCTCGTCGCTCTCCACCGGGCCGAGGTAGGTCTTCATCAGACCGTTGAACATCCGGGGCTCGGTGAAGGTGCCCTTGTTGCCGCAGTTGGGGCAGTTCAACTCGGCCAGCGAGGTCGGCGGACGGCCGTGCTTGGCCTCGTACGCCTCCTCGAGATGGTCGGCGCGGAACCGCTTGTGGCAGGACTGGCACTCGGTCAGCGGGTCGACGAAGGCCTCCAGGTGCCCGGAGGCGGCCCACACGTCCCGGGCGAGGATCACCGCGGAGTCCAGACCCACCACGTCGTCGCGCTGCTGGACCATGGTCTTCCACCACTGCCGGCGCACGTTCTCCTTGAGTTCCACGCCCAGCGGACCGTAGTCCCAGGCCGACCGGGTGCCTCCGTAGATCTCACTGGAGGGGAAGACGAAGCCTCGGCGCTTGGCGAGGCTGACGACGGCGTCGATACGGTCGGCTGGCATTTTTCCTCCTACGCCGACTGGCGGTCGGCGGGGACGTCACGGTCGGCGGGGACGGTTCGGGACCACGGTACGACCGGTGCGGTCCCGAACCCAGCACATTACCTGCGGCCGTTCAGTTGACTCCGCAGACCTCCATGCCGCCGGTCTGCGGATCCTGGGCGAGCACGACCTGCTGGCGTTCCTGGCCGCCGCCACGGTAGGTCACCTCCACCGGCACGGTGAGCGTGGTGGTGTCCACCTCACCGACCCGGTAGGAGGAGATCTGCGGTTCGGCGGCGGAGCGGCGCTCGAACTCCTGCCGGGACTCGCGCCGCCGGGCGTCCTCACAGAGTTGGTCGTACGCCCGGCCGTAGTCACCGTCGGAGAGCGCCCGGTAGTAGTCCCCGGAGACCGTGCGGCCCTGCTCCTCGATCGCCTGCACCCCACTGACCAGCAGGCCGACGATCGCGGTACCGCCACCGCCGCAACAGAGCAGCAGGGCCAGCGCTCCCGCGCCGAGACCGAGCCAGAGCCGGGACCGACCTCCCTCGGTCGGCGGCGCCGCGAACGGCGGCGCCACCCCGGGGCCGGGCGGCGGCACCGGCGCCCCCTGCTCCGGGCTGGACGGCAGCGGACCGGGCGGCAGCTGACCAGCGGCCGGCGGGCCGGGCACCTGGTGGGCCGGCGGAGAACCGGGCGACGTCGGGCTGGGCGGTGGCGCCGCCAGGCCCGGCTCGGAACCGGGCGACGTCGGAGCGGGTTGCTGTTGGCCGGCGGGCGGCGGCGCATCGGTGCCGGGCAGCGAGGGGTCTGGTGGTGGGGCTGCCGGTCCGGGAGCGGTCATGGGAGCCAGCGTAGTGCCCGGCGACTCAGCGGTAAGGACCCGCAGCCCGGTCGCTGGCCACCGTGACCACGTCCCCGCCCGGCACGGCGGTCGCCAACGGCTCGTACGCGGACGGCTCGTCGAGACTCTCGGCGAGCAGCGGCACCGCTGTGATCTTCACGTCGAATCCGCCGAGGGCACGGCGGTAGGTGCCCACCGACTCCCACTCGGTGACCAGGCACCAGTGACGGGGGTCGTCCAGCGCCCGGACCAGTTGTCCGCGCTGGTAGCCGGGCCGGGCGGCCAGCGCCGCGAGGGCCGCGTGGGCCCGGGCGGCGAACGCCTCGGCGACGTCTTCGTCGACCACGAACCGGTTGGTCACCAGCACCGGCTCCTCCTCCTCGTAGAGTCTGTGGGATGCAGCGTACGCAGCCTGGGATCGCCGCCCGACTGGCCCGGACCAACCCGACGACGGTGTTCCTGGTCACCCTCGTCCTCGCGCTCGTCGCGTTCTTCGCCCCGGGCGTGATCGGCGGGCTGTTGACGCTGTTGCTGGCCGGCGCGCTGGCGGCCCTGCTGGTGACCACCTGGTCGGTACAGACGCCGCAGACCCGGGCGATCCGGCTGATCGTGCTGACCCTGCTGGTCACCGCCGGTCTGGTGAAGCTGCTCTGACATGCAATCATGCGTTTTTGACAATCATTGTCGTTGTCGCGGAAAGTCGAGGACATGACCTTCCGCTCCGCCCCGCGCGCCCTGGCCACCGCCACGGCCGCCCTGCTCGCCCTGACCGGCGTCACCGCCTGTTCGAACGACGACAGCCCGGCCGGCGCCGACCCGCAGCGGGTCGACGTGGTGGCCGGTTTCTACCCGTTGCAGTTCCTCGCCGAGCGGATCGGCGGCGACGCCGTGGCCGTGACCAACCTGGCCCGCCCCGGTGCGGAACCGCACGACCTGGAGCTGAACCCGGGCCAGGTCGGCCAGATCAGCGAGGCGGAGCTGGTCCTGTTCCTGCACGGCTTCCAGCCCGCCGTCGACGAGGCGGTCGAGCAGCAGGCCGGTGACCGTGCCTTCGACGTGGCGACCGTGGAGCCCCTGCTGGACGCCACCGCCGGCGGCCACGACCACGGCCACGAGGGCGAGGAACACGCCGAAGGCGAGGAGCACGCCGAGGAGGAGCACGCCGAGGAGGAGCACGCCGAGGAGGCGTCCGACGGTGCCAAGGACCCGCACGTCTGGCTCGACCCGACCCGACTGGCCACCATCGGTGACAAGCTCGCCGAGCGGCTCGGCACGGTCGACCCGGACCGGGCCGGTGACTACACCGCGCGGGCGGCCGCCCTGCGTACCGAGCTGGAGAAGCTGGACACCGAGTTCGCCGAAGGGCTGAAGACCTGCCAGCGCCGGGAGATCGTGGTCAGCCACACCGCGTTCGGCTACCTGGCGCAGAAGTACCAGCTGGAGCAGATCGGCATCACCGGGCTCACCCCGGAAGACGAGCCGTCCCCGCAGCGACTGGCCGCGGTCACCGAAGAGGCCCGGGAACACCAGGCCACCACGATCTTCTTCGAGACGCTGGTCAGCCCGAAGGTGGCCGAGACCATCGCCCGCGAGGTCGGCGCCCAGACCGCCGTGCTGGATCCGATCGAGGGCCTGTCAGCCGAGGGCGACGGGGACTACCTTTCGGTGATGCGTACCAACCTGCAAACCCTGAGGACGGCGTTGAGCTGCTCGTGACACCTGACGTCATCACCGTCACGCACGGGGTGGTCGGCTACGACGGCCGCCCCGTGCTTCGTGACGTTTCGCTCACCGTGACCGCCGGTGAGGTGGTCGCGGTCCTCGGCGCCAACGGCTCCGGCAAGTCCACCCTGATCCGCGCCATCCTCGGCCTCGTCCCGCTGAGCGCCGGCACGGTGACCCTCTTCGGCCGACCGGTCCGCCGGTTCCGCGAGTGGCACCGCGTCGGGTACGTCCCCCAGCGCCTCGGCGCGGGCAGCGGCGTGCCGGCCACCGTCGCCGAGGTGGTCGCCGCCGGACGGCTGGCCCGCCGGGGAGTCCTGCGTCCACCCGGACGCACCGACCGGGAGGCCGTCGCCGAGGCGCTGCGCGCCGTCGGCCTGGCCGACCGGGCGAAGGACCCGGTCAGCACCCTCTCCGGCGGCCAGCAGCAGCGCACGCTCATCGCCCGGGCCCTGGCCGGGCGGCCCGAACTGCTGATCCTCGACGAGCCGACAGCCGGCGTGGACGCGGCCAGCCAGGAGGCGTTCGCCGGTGCGCTGCACGACTTCACCGTCGGCGGAGGCACCGTCCTGCTCGTCGCCCACGAGCTGGGTCCGCTGCGCCCGGTGATCCGCCGGGCGATCGTCGTACACCAGGGGTTCGTGGCGCACGACGGCGCCGTGCCGGAGCCGGCCGGGCACCACGCCGCGCCCGACCATGACCACGTGCATCCGCACGGTCCCGAGGAGCCCGCCGGGCTGTGGAGCGCACGATGAGCCTCTTCCAGTACGAGTACATGCAGCTTGCTCTGGTCAGCGCTCTGATCATCGGGCTGACCGCGCCCGCGCTCGGCATCTACCTGGTGCAGCGGCGGCTGGCGCTGATCGGCGACGGCATCGGGCACGTCGCGCTGACCGGGGTCGGTGCCGGTCTGCTCTTCCAGACCTCCCCCGTGATCATGGCGGTGATCGCGGCCACCGTCGGCGCGGTCGCCATCGAGCTGATCCGCGAGCGCGGCCGTACCTCCGGCGACCTGGCCCTCGCGCTGCTGTTCTACGGCGGCATCGCCGGCGGGGTGGTGCTGGTCGGGCTCTCCGACAGCACCAGCTCCAACCTCAACGCGTACCTGTTCGGGGCGTTGAGCACGGCGTCCCGGGCGGACGTCGCCACCATCGCGGTGCTCGGTGCGGCGGTGCTGATCGCGATGATCGGGCTGCGGCCGGCGCTGTTCGCCGTCTGCCACGACGAGGAGTACGCCCGCGTCTCCGGCCTGCCGGTACGCACGCTCAACCTGCTGCTCGCGATCACCACGGCGATCACGGTGACGATCGCCATGCGCGCGGTCGGCGTACTGCTGATCAGCGCGCTGATGGTCGTCCCGGTGGCCACCGCGCAGCAGGTCACCCGGGGGTTCCGCAGCACCATGGCGGCGGCGATGGCGCTGGGTCTGTTCGCCGGCGGGGCGGGCATCTGGATGGCGGCGCTCGCCGACACCGCGCCCGGCGCCTCGGTGGTGGTGCTCGCGATCGCCTCGTTCGTGGCGGTCACCCTGCTGGCCGCCGGTTGGCGCCGGCTCCGGCGGACCCGACCCCAGCCCGCGCCGGCTCCGGAGCCCCACGAGGTGGTGCTCGGCGGGTCCTGATCCTGAGCGCTGCACCGGTATTGGTTACCGTTGCAGGGTGACCAGCGGATCCGGCTATGACGCGTACGAGGGTGCCAGTGAGTTGCTGCGCGCCCTGTCGGCACCGATCCGGCTGGCGATCGTCAGCGAGCTGGCCGGCGGTGAGCGCTGCGTGCACGAGCTGGTGGACAAGCTCGGGGTGGCTCAGCCGCTGGTTTCCCAGCACCTGCGGGTGCTTCGTGGGGCGGGCGTGGTCCGGGGTTCCCGGCGCGGGCGGGAGATCGCCTACACCCTGGTCGACGAGCACGTCGCGCACATCGTGGCGGACGCGGTCAGCCACGCCGGGGAGGGATCATGAGCGAGCAGAGCGAGCGAATCATCAAGCTCAGTGCGGATGTGCCTCATGACGGCACGCAGCGAAGCGGAGTGGCGTCATGAGCGAGCAGAGCGAGCGAATCATCAAGCTCAGTGCGGATGTGCCTCATGACGGCACGCAGCGAAGCGGAGTGGCGTCATGAGCGAGCAGAGCGAGCGAATCATCAAGCTCAGGGCGGATGTGCCTCATGACGGCACGCAGCGAAGCGGAGTGGCGTCATGAGCGACAGTGGTACGGCGGTTCGTAACACCCGTCAACGTTCGGCGGTGAGCGCGCTGCTCGCCGAGACGGAGGGCTTCCACAGCGCCCAGGAGCTGCACGCGATGCTGCGCGATCGCGGCGAGCGGGTCGGGTTGACCACGGTCTACCGGACGTTGCAGGGGCTGGCCGACGCGGGCGAGATCGACGTGATGCGCCCACCGGGCGGTGAGCACCTGTACCGCCGGTGCAGCGAGGGGCACCACCATCACCTGGTCTGTCGAGCCTGTGGGCGTACCGTCGAGGTCGCCGGCCCGACCGTGGAGACCTGGGCCGATCGCGTCGCCGCACAGCACGGTTTCACCGACGTCAGCCACACCCTGGAGATCTTCGGCACCTGCCCCACCTGCGCCCGCTAACCCCAATGCCGCTCCCACCCGCCCACCACCCGCCGATCTTGCACTTCCGGTCGGGACAGAAGCTCCCAGAGCGGGCATGTCGGCGCCCACAACTGCAAGATCGGCGAGTTTTGCCGGGCGGTTGTCGGGGTGCCGGGAGGCGGGGCACGTGGCAGGCTGTCCGGCGTGAAGATCTACGCTGATCGTTTCCCGACCGCGCTACGACAGCTGCTCACCGACCTGCTCGTCGTCGCCTGGGTGTACGCGACGATTCGGGGCGCACTGTGGCTGCACGACCTGGTGCAGAGACTTGCCGTACCCGGACAGAAGCTGGAGGGGGCGGGCGGCGGGCTCGCCGACAATCTCGCCGAGGCCGGCGGCAAGGTCGGCCGGGTGCCGCTGGTCGGCGACGAGCTGACGGCACCGTTCGAGCGGGCGGCCGGTGCCGCCCGCTCGCTGGCCGAGGCCGGCCGCGACCAGCAGGAACTGGTCGATCAATTGGCGCTGGCGCTGGCCGTCGGCCTGCTGATCGTGCCGCTCGGACTCGTGGTGTTCGGCTGGCTGCCGCTGCGGGTGCGTTGGATGCGCCGGGCGGGCTCGGCGGCGACGCTGGCCGCCGCGCCCGCCGGTCGGGATCTGCTGGCCCTGCGCGCGCTGGCCGGCCAGCCGCTGCGCAAGCTGACCCGGATCGCCCCCGACGTCGCCGAGGCGTGGCGACGCGGCGACGACACCACAGTCAACGCACTGGCCGCCCTCGAACTCCGCCGCCTCGGCCTCCGCGACCCCCACCAACCCTGACAGCTTCCCCTCCCCTGTTGATCAAGAAGTTTGGGTCGTGAATCTCGCCGATACAGACCAAAACTTCTTGATCAACAGGGCGGGCGCCTCTGTCAGGGGGTGGGGGGTGGGGGGAGGCGGCGGCGGGCGTCGTCGGTGACGGTGGAGGGGCCGGGGGTCCAGGGGGCCACCCAGGGCAGGTCGGTGGGTGGGGTGACGACGCCGTCCTCCAGGGCCGCGTAGCGGCCGGCGAGGATGCGCTTGGCGGCGGTCACGTCGATCGAGTCGGTGTTCTCCCACAGGGCGGTGAACAGGGCGTCGACCCGGACCTTGGCCTGCCGGCAGAACAGGTCGGCCAGTTCCACGTTCTCCGGCCGGGTGTCGCGCTCGGCGCGGGCGCGTACGCAGACCGCGCTCATCGCGAACAGTTCCGCGCCGATGTCCACCACCCGGCCGAGGAACGCCTGCTTGCGCTCCATCTTCCCCTGCCAGCGGGACATCGCGTAGAAGGTGGACCGGGCCAGCTTCCGGCTGGCGCGCTCCACGTGACGGAGGTGGCCGGCGAGCGGGCCGAACTCGCCGTACCCCGTGGGCTGCTGCCCCTTGCCGACCGCGAGGGTCGGCAGCCACCGCGCGTAGAACGCACCCGCCCGGGCACCGGCCTTCGCCTTGCGGGCGAGCCCGGCGTCGGGATCGATGATGTCGCCCGCCACCGAGAGGTGCGCGTCCACCGCCTCACGCGCGATGAGCAGGTGCATGATCTCCGTCGAGCCCTCGAAGATCCGGTTGATCCGCAGGTCGCGGAGCATCTGCTCGACCGCGGCCGGACGTTCGCCCCGGGCGGTGAGCGAGTCGGCCGTCTCGTACCCCCGGCCGCCGCGGATCTGGACCAACTCGTCGGCGATCCGCCACGCCATCTCGCTGGCGTACAGCTTGACCAGCGCCGCCTCGATCCGGATGTCGTTGCGGTCGTCGTCGGCGAGCAGGCAGCAGAGGTCGAGCATGGTCTCCATGCCGTACGTGGTCGCGGCGATGAAGGAGAGCTTCTGGGCGACCGCCTCGTGCTCACCCACCGGCCGGCCCCACTGGACCCGCTCCGCCGACCACTCCCGGGCCACGTTCAACGCCCACTTGCCGGCGCCGACACACATCGCCGGCAGCGACAACCGGCCCGTGGTCAGGGTGCTCAGGGCGATCCGCAGCCCCTTGCCCTCGCCACCGATGACGTTCTCCTTCGGTACGAACACGTCGTGGAAGCGGGTGAGGCTGTTCTCCAGTCCACGCAGGCCGAGGAAGGCGTTGCGCCGCTCGACGGTGATGCCCTCGGCATCGCCGTCGACCACGAAGGCGGTGATGCCGCCACGACGCCCCTCGGTCTTCGGCACCCGGGCCATCACCACGAGCTGGGTTGCCACGGTGCCGTTCGTGGCCCACAGCTTCACGCCGTTGATCCGGTAGCCCGCTCCGTCGGGCGTCGGTTCGGCGGTGGTCGCCAGGCGGGCCGGGTCGGAGCCCACGTCCGGCTCGGTGAGCAGGAACGCGGAGACCTCCCCGGCGGCCAGCCGGGGCAGGAAACGGCGCTTCTGCTCGTCACTGCCGAACATCTTCAACGGTTGCGGCACACCGATCGACTGGTGCGCCGACAGCAGCGCGCCGATCGCCGGGCTGACCGAGCCGGCCAGCATCAACGCCCGGCAGTAGTGCAGGTTGCTCAGGCCCAGCCCGCCGTACTCCGGACCGATCTTCATCCCGAAGGCACCCAGCCGGGCCAGCCCCTGGAACACCTCGTCGGGGATCCGCGCGTCGCGTTCGATCGCCGCGCCGTCCACCTCGCTGGCGACGTAGTCGCGGAGCCGGCCGAGGAACTCCTCGGCGCGGGTCTGTTCCTCCGGATCCGGCCGCGGCCACGGATCGATCAGGTCGAGCCGCAGCCGCCCCAGGAAGAGTTCCTTGCCGAAGCTGGGCCGGTCCCAGGTGGTCTGCCGGGCCGCCTCGGCGACCTGACGCGCCTCCTTCTCGGACACCTGGCCGGCCGCGTCCGGAGTGGACGCCCGGCTCGCGGTCTCCGGCGACGGGTCGGCGTGACGGCTGTCGGTGGCTGACGGACGGTGGTTCTCGGCGATGGCCACGGCAAACCCCCGGGCTCGATCCGGACAGTCGGACTGTTCCGCCTGCTCAGCAGGCTACCCGTGTTCGTTACCCAATGGTAGCCACGGATATCCGTGGCAGTGGCCGGCTCAGTCCTGGTTCAGGCCGCTCGGGTCCTCGTCGTCGTCGATGTCGTCCTCACCCCAGTTGCGCCGGGCGAACGGCAGGATCATCCACAGGGTCAGGAACCACAGGGCGGCGACGGCACTGAGCACGAAGGCGACCGGTCGGGCGAGCACGAAGTCGGTGATCAACAGCACCGAACTCACCATCGCGATCAGCATGAAGGCGAGACCGCCGCTGGCCATCCGGTGGGCGAAACGCACCAGTTCCGGCTTGCGTCCCTGCCGGAACAGCGCCCGGTGGAAGGCCACCGGAGAGATGATCATCGCGGTGGCACCGGCGGCGGCCAGCAGCGCGACGATGTAGACGTCCCGCTGGAACTGGGTGGTGTCGTCGAAACCGGCGCTGAACGGCAGGGTCAGCAGGAAGGCGAACAGAATCTGCACGCCGGTCTGCGCGACCCGCAATTCCTGCAACAGGTCGGCAAAGTTGCGCTGCCACCGCTGCTTCTCGGTTTCCTTCGACACCGCGAACCTCCGGGAGACTCCGCCGGCCAGCCGCCGGCGGCAACGCTGATGCCCCACCGGGCACCACCCGAAACCCGCTCGCAATGCCCGGTGCCCGCTCTCCGTCCGCTCAAACCGAGGGGGCGACCCGGGCCAGGATCGCCTCGGCCAACGGCGCCGGTGCCTCGTCCGGGATCCAGTGGGTGACCCCGGCCAGGTCGACGAATCGGAACTCCCCGGTCACGTGCGCGGCGCACGCCTGCGCGGCCACCCGCCCGATGGCCACGTCACCGTCGCTCCAGACGAACGTGGTGGGCACCGACACCGGGCCGGTCGCCGCCAGATCCGCCTTCGACATCGCCCGGTACCAGTTCAAGGCGGCGGTCAGCACGCCCGGCTCGCGCATCGGATCGGCGTACGCCGCCACCCGTTCCGCGTCGCCGACGCCGCGCAGTAGCCGGCGCAACCCGAGCGCGCCGAGCGACAACAACGTCTTCTCGGCCACCCCCGGCTGCCGGAACAGCAGCATGTACGCCGAGCGTGCCTTCTGTTGCGGGTCGTTCGCCAGCGCGTACGCCATGGCGGCCGGGTGCGGCACGGAGACCGCGGTCAGCGTCCGTACCCGGTCCGGATGGGTGGCCGCCAGTGCCCACGCGACGACAGCGCCCCAGTCGTGCCCGACCACGTGCGCGGCGGGCACCCCGAGGGCGTCCAGCACCGCCACCGCGTCGGCGACGAGTTCCCCCAGCCGGTACGCCTCGACCTCGGCGGGCCGGGCCTGCGGCGAGTAGCCCCGCTGGTCGAGCGCGTAGCTGCGCAGACCGGCGGCGTGCAGGGCCGGCAGGACCCCGTCCCACTCGCCCGAGTGCTGCGGAAAACCGTGCAGCAGCAGCACCGGATCGCCCTGCTCCGGACCGCCGACGGCGACGTCGAACCGCAGACCTCGGGCCTCGATACGCATCCCGGCAGCCTACCGGGAAGCCGGGCCGGCGCCGGCTGAGCGGCATCCCGCAGTCGGCGGCTCCCGGTGCCGGCCACGCAACCGGCCGACGCAGCTCAACCGGGTGGCTCGGCCAGCCGCTCCAGCCGGTTCCAACCGGCCCAGCCACGCTCACGCAGTAACTCCCGCAGCCGCACCATCCGGGGGTCGGACTCGACGGCAAGCGCGTCCACCAGGTCGTGCGGCAGCTCGTCGCAAGCCTCGTCGCTGACGTAGAGCTCGCCCGCGGCGTACGCCTGCTCGGCCAGGCAGGCCATGATGTCCGCGGCTTCGGCCAGCCGTGAATCGTCGTCGACGTCACTGTCGAAGATCTCGGAGAGCACCCGGTAGAGCCGGACGACCCGCAGGTCGTCGAGCTGTGCGAGTTTGCCGGGCATGAGTTCGCGGACGCCGTCGGGCCAGCGGGCGGCGACCAGGATCCAGCCGTCCCGTTCACCCGCGACCACCCGCTCGGACGCGCCGATCTCCCGAAGCCGGTCGAGGTAACCGACCACCTCCGGAGGAAGGATCAGGGCGTCACCGGCAGCGAGGTCTGCCAATTGCCGGCGGCTGGTCTCCAGCCGTTCCACCTCGTCGCGCAGGTGGTTGTCGATCCCGCGGATCGCCTCGACGAAGGTCACCTCGTCGGCTTCGAGAAGCTGATCGATCCGGGACAGCGGCACACCCGCGTTGGCGAGCGTACGGATCTTGATGAGCGACACCACCGCCGTCGCCCCGTATCGCCGGTAACCAGCGGCGTCCCGCTCCGGCTCGGGCAGCAGCCCGATCTGGTGGTAGTGCCGCACGGTCCGCACCGTGACGCCGGCGTACGCCGCCAGTTGACCGATCGTCAGCATGCTCCGAGTCTGCCTTCACCACACCCGCTCCGGTCTGCACCGACTCATGCGATCCTCCGCCGGTAGGAGACGGTGGCGGCGAGGTAGGCGACGACGAGGATGCCGACACACCAGCCGAGTGCGGTCCAGATGTCGGAGCCGACGGGCTGCTGGTTGTACAGGTCCCGGATCGCGTTGACGATGGCGGTCACCGGTTGGTGCTCGGCGAAGGCCCGCAGCGGGCCGGGCATGGTGTCGGTGGGCACGAAGGCCGAGCTGACGAACGGCAGGAAGATGAGCGGGTAGGAGAACCCGCCCGCGCCGTCCACCGACTTCGCGGTGAGGCCCGGTACCACGGCGAGCCAGGTCAGCGCCAGGGTGAGCAGGGCCAGCATGCCGGCCACCGCGAGCCAATCAAGCACATCCGCCCCCGAGCGGAAGCCCATGAGCAGGGCGACGCCGACGACGGCCACGAGTGAGATCAGGTTGGCGACCAGCGAGGTCAGGACGTGCGCCCACAACACGGAGGTCCGGGCGATCGGCATGGACTGGAACCGCGCGACGATGCCGCCCTGCAGGTCCTGGAAGAGCCGGAAGGCGGTGTATGAGATACCTGACGCGATCGTGATGACCAGGATGCCCGGCAGCAGGTAGTTGACGTACGAGTCGGACCCGCTGTCGATCGCACCGCCGAAGACGTAGACGAACATCAGCAGTAGCGCGATCGGCATGATCGCGGTAGTGATGATGGTGTCCGGGCTGCGGTAGATGTGCCGCAGGGACCGTCCCAGGAGCACGGCGGTGTCGCCGAGGAAGTGCTTGTTCACAGCTGTTCCCTTTCCCTGCTCGCACCGACGAGAGTGAGGAAGACGTCTTCGAGGCTCGGTCGTTTCTCGACGTACTCGACCTCGGCGGGTGGCAGGATCCGTCGCAGCTCGTCGAGGGTGCCGTGCACGATGATCCGGCCCTCGTGGAGGATCGCGATCCGGTCCGCGAGGTGTTCCGCCTCGTCGAGGTACTGGGTGGTGAGCAGCACGGTCGTGCCGCCCTGAGCGAGTTCCCTGACTGCCTGCCACACCTCGATGCGCCCCTCCGGGTCCAGGCCGGTGGTCGGCTCGTCGAGGAAGACGACCGGCGGATTCCCGATGAGACTCATCGCGATGTCCAGCCGGCGACGCATGCCGCCGGAGTACGTCGCCACTCTCCGGTCGCCCGCCTCGGCCAACGCGAAGCGCTTCAGCAGGTCGTCCGCGATCGAGTCGGGTGCCTTGAGGTGACGGAGCCGGGCGACCAGGACGAGGTTCTCCCGCCCGGTCAGGATCTCGTCGACGGCCGCGAACTGCCCGGTGAGGCTGATGGACCCACGCACGTCGGCGGCCTGTGTCGCGACGTCGAAGCCGTTGACGTGCGCGGAGCCCGCGTCGGCCTTGAGTAGCGTGGAGAGGATCTTAACCACGGTGGTCTTGCCCGCTCCGTTCGAGCCGAGCAGGGCGAAGATGCTCCCCCGGGCGACATCGAGGTCCACGCCGCGCAGCACCCGCAGCTTCTGGTACGACTTCTCCAGCCCCCGCACCCGGATGGCGGGCTCCGGAGGCTGACTGGTGGTCACCGGGACGTTCATGCCGGTCAGCATGGCGGGCTGACGCAGCGTCATGGTCAAGCCGGCAGCGGCACCGAATCTCGCAGGGGGTGACGCGGGTCAGTCGTACGGGCGTTTGGGGACGGGCACCTGCCGCCAGGACTCGACCTCGAGGTAGGGGATCTCGGCGTCGTTGACCGGGTCCCGGCCGAGCCGGTCGCTGTAGCGGCCGATCACCTCCACCCAGCTGTCGTCGGGCAACCCGGCCGGCACGTCGCCGGTCAACCCGAGCTTGACCGGGCGGCCGTCGGCGGCGCAGCAGGACAGCACCATCCGGGCCAGGATCGGCTGGCCGTCCGCGCCGGTGACGATGAAGCCGGTGAGCTGCACCCGCCGGTCGCCGATCGACGTGCCCCGGTCGAACAGCGCCCGCGAGGCGTAGTCCAGGACGCTGACCTGCACCGGGTCGCCCTCCGGCAACGGCGGGTAGTCCGACTGCTGTTGGCTGCTCAGCGCGGTGCCTGCCTGGCCCGCCGCGTACGAGCCGAGGGCCGGCGGGGCGACCAGCAGCAGGCCGAGCACGGGCAGGATCAGCAGCCAACCGACCCGTGGCTCGTGATGGGCATGCCCGTGTCCGTCGTGCCCGTCGGCGGGCCCGTTCGCCGGGCCGCCGGCGCCGACGTCCGGGACGTCGACGCTGCCGCCGGCCGGGACACTGCCGCTGATCGGGACACTGCCGCCGGCCGGGACACTGCCGCCGGCCGGGACGCCGCCGCCGACGGCGGCACCGTCGCCACCGGCGGGAGCGCCATCGGGATCACGAGCCGGGGCCAGCACGCGGGGGGCCGCGGGGCGCAGCTCGTACCAGAGGGTCATGATCGCGGCGGCGACCAGCAGCAGACCGGCGGCGATCAGGAAGGGACGCAGCCCTTCCTTGACGTAGCGCAGGTAGAGGTCGGTGACGCTGGCCCGGATCACCGCACCGCCGAGCAGCAGCAGGATCACCGCCTGCGCCTGCCGGTTCACAGCAGCACCGTCCCGGCGCCGGCGGCGACCAGCAGGGCCACCACGAAGGTGGTCGGTGCGAACCGGAAGGCGAAGCGGCGACCGAAGACACCGGCCTGCATCGAGATCAGCTTGAGATCGACCATCGGTCCCACCACCAGGAAGACCAGTCGGGACGTGAGCGAGAACTGGGAGAGCGAGGCCGCGACGAAGGCGTCGGCCTCCGAGCAGAGCGAGAGCAGCACGGCGAGCAACGCCAGCGCCAGGATCGACAACCACGCGTTGTCGGCCAGGGTCTGCAACCACCGCTCCGGCACCAGCACGTTGATGCTGGCGGCGGCCATCGCGCCAAGCACCAGGAAACCACCGGCGTGCGTCACGTCGTGGCGGACCGCGGCCCAGAAGGCCCGGCCCCGGGACGCGTCGTCCAGTTCCGGACGACGCGGCATCCTGATCCATTCGGTACGCCCGAGCCGCAGCCAGAGCCAACCCATGATCATGGCGACGATCAGGCTGGCGACGCCCCGGGCGAGCACCATCTCGGGGTTGTTCGGGAAGGCGACCGCGGTGGCGGTGAGCACGATCGGGTTGACGGCCGGGGCGGCGAGCAGGAACGCCAACGCGGCGGCCGGCGTGACACCGCGCCGGATCAGTGACCCGGCGATCGGCACCGAACCGCACTCGCAGCCCGGCAGCACCACCCCGGCCGCGCTGGCCGCCGGTACCGCCAGTGCCGGGTGTCGGGGCAGCGCCTTCGCCCAGAACGAGCGGGGTACGAAGACCGCGATCACGGCGGAGAGCAGCACGCCGAAGACCAGGAACGGCACCGCCTGCACCATGATCGAGACGAAGACCGTGGTCCAGGTCTGGATGCGGGGATCGTCCAGGGCGGCGGCGATCGGCTCCCGAAAGATGATCAGGATGATCAGCAGCGCCGCCAGGACCTCCACCGAGCCGATCCGGTCGCCGAGCCAGCGCCGGGGCGGCTCGTCGCCGGCAGGCTCCGGTGGGCGGGTTTCGGTGTCGACGCCCCCGGCCGAGGATCGGGGCTCCGGTTCGCCCGGGACGGCCCGGTCAGTGTCTATGGTCACCCGTCACCCTTCGGCCGTGGCGGATCTGCGGACTGAGATTACCGTCCGGCGCGGATGACGTCGATGGATGTCACAGATTTGGCCGGCCGCACCCGCGTCCCCGGCCGACCGGACCAGCCGTACGCGAACACCCGTCGTGACCTGGGTGGATCACATTGCCGGTGGATCTTCCATGGTGTTAGCGTCGGCGGGACAGACAACACCTCCGACAGGGGAGCGCACAGCGCTGAGAGTGCGGGTCCGCCCGCAGACCCTCCGTACCTGATCTGGGTAATGCCAGCGCAGGGAGTTCGGTCCACCTCCAGCCCGCCACCGTCCGGCGCCGCCGGGCGGGGCGTGCGTCTTGCCTGGTTCGCATCCGGACTGGGAGCAATCATCGTGCAGACAACTGACAGCAACCGCTGGCGCACCATCGACATCGTGGTGGCATCGGTCATCGCGGTCGCCTTCGGCGTCATCTTCTGGGCCTGGGGCGTGGTGTGGAGCGCCACCGAGGGCGCCTTCAGCTTCTTCCCGCCGGCGCAGACGCTCATCTACGGGGTCTGGCTGGTGCCGGCCGTCCTCGGCGGCCTGGTCATCCGCAAGCCCGGCGCGTCGCTGTACTGCGAGCTGCTGGCGGCGGTCATCTCCGCCCTGCTCGGTAGCCAGTGGGGCACCATCGTCCTGTTGCAGGGGCTGATGCAGGGCCTCGGTGCCGAGCTGGCCTTCGCCGCCTTCCGGTACCGCTCGTACCGGCTGCCGGCCGCCCTGCTGGCCGGCGCGCTGACCGGCCTGAGCGCGGCGATCTTCGACTTCGTCTACTGGAACGCCGAACGCGACATCGCCACCTACCGCCTGCCCTACGCCGCGCTCACCATCGTCAGCGCCACCGTCATCGCCGGCGCCGGGGCCCACGCCCTCACCCGCGCCCTCACCCGCACCGGGGTCCTCGACCGCTTCCCCGCCGCCCGCGAACGCCCCCTCGTCTGACCTCGGAACCCATTCACGTTGATCATGAGGTTGGCGGCAACTCCGATCTCCACAGCAATCGTCAACCTCATGATCCACCGGGAGAAAGGAGGGAGGGATGGGTGCGGGGGTATGGGTGCGGGGATTCGGGTGGCGGCATGCCGGGAGGCGTGGCTGGGCGGTACGTGGGGTCGATCTGCGGGTGGAGCGCGGTGAGAAGGTGCTGCTGCTCGGGGCGTCGGGGGCCGGTAAGAGCACCCTGCTGGCGGCGTTGGCCGGGCTGCTGCCCGAGGACTCCGGGGAGCACGAGGGCACCATCGAGATCGACGGCCGGCCGGTCGGCGAGGCCCGCGAGGGGGTCGGCATCGTCTTCCAGGACCCGCAGTCCCAGCTCGTCATGGCCCGCAGCGGCGACGACGTGGCGTTCGGGCTGGAGAACCGGGGCGTGCCGACCGGACAGATCTGGCACCGGGTCGACGAGGCACTGGGCCGGGTCGGCTTCCCGTACCACCGGGACCGGCCCACCGCGGCGCTCTCCGGCGGCGAACAGCAGCGCCTCGCCCTCGCCGGCGTACTGGCGCTGCGTCCCGGTCTGCTGCTGCTGGACGAACCCACCGCCAACCTCGACCCGACCGGTGCCGCCCTGATCCGCGCCGCGCTCGCCCGGGCGGTGGACGCCGACACCACCCTGATCCTGATCGAACACCGGGTGGCCGAGGCGCTGCCCCTGGTCGACCGGGTGGTGGTGCTCGAACCCGGCGGCGGGATCCGCGCCGACGGCCCGCCGGAGGCGGTCTTCGCCGCGCACGGTGACGCCCTCGCCGCAGCGGGAGTCTGGGTGCCCGGCCGCACGATCCCGCCGCGCCGGGCCGCCGGTCCGGCCGGTGAGGTGCTGCTCACCGCCGAGCGGCTCGGTCAGCCGCCCCGGCTGTCCCCCACCGACCTGGCCGTACGCGCCGGTGAGGCGCTCGCCGTGCTCGGTCGCAACGGCGCCGGCAAGTCCACCCTGGCGCTGCTGCTCGGTGGACTCCTCCGGCCCGGCACCGGGCGGCTGGCGGCGGGCCCGGAACTGGCCGGTGTGGACTCGCGGACCGCGCCGCACCGGTGGCGGGCGCCGGCGCTGACCCGCCGGATCGGGTCGGTGTTCCAGAATCCAGAGCACCAGTTCGTCACCGGCACGGTCTTCGACGAACTGGCCCTGGGGCCGCGGCGGACCGGGGTGCCCGAGCCGACGGTCCACGACCGGGTGGCGCAGCTGCTGGATCGGTTGCGGCTGGACCGGCTCGCCGCCGCCAACCCGTACACCCTCTCCGGTGGCGAGGCGCGGCGGCTGAGTGTGGCAACCGCCCTGGCCACCGCGCCCCGCCTGCTGATCTGCGACGAACCCACCTTCGGCCAGGACCGGCGCACCTGGCGGGAACTCGTGGATCTCCTCGCCGACCTGCGCGACGCCGGCCACGGCCTGGTCGCCGTCACCCACGACGCCGAGTTCGTGGCCGCGCTGGCCGACCGCACGCTCACCCTCACGCCACCCGACGCCGACCCGGTGCCGCGATGATCAGCCTGGAGCCGATCGCCCGGCCGGGCGCGCCGCTGGCCCGGCGCAATCCGGTGGCCAAGCTGGCGGCGGCGATGCTTTTCGCGTTTCCGCTGATGACCACGCTGGACCCGGTCACTCCGGCCATCGCGATCGCGGTGGAGTTGGCGGTGCTGCCGCTGTTCGGGGTGCACCCCGGGCTGCTGGCCCGACGGGCCTGGCCACTGCTGGCCGCCGCGGGCGGCATCCTGGTCACGCTGGTGCTCTTCGCCGCCGACCGGTCGGGCCGCGTACTGCTCGACGCGGGGCCGATCGTGGTGACCTCGGGCGTACTGGTCACCGCGCTCGGTCTGGTGCTGCGGCTGTTCGCGGTGGCGCTGCCCGGTGTGATCGTCTTCGCCACCACCGACCCGACCGACCTGGCCGACGCACTTGTGCAGAACGCCAAGGTGCCGGCCCGGTTCGCCATCGGGGCACTGGCGGCGTTCCGGTTGGTGCCGCTGCTCGGTCAGGAGTGGCAGATGATCACCGTTGCGCGCCGGGCGCGCGGAGTCGAGGCAGGCCGCGATCCGGTGGCCCGGCTGCGGCTGTTCGTCTCGACGGCGTTCACCCTGCTGGTCGGGGCGATCCGGCGGGGCACCCGGCTCGCCGTGGCGATGGACGCCCGAGGCTTCGACAGCGGCGTGCCGCGCACGGTCGCCCGCCGCCAGCGGTTCGTGGCGGCCGACTGGCTGCTCGTCGTCGGCGCGACGGCGACCGCCGGGGCCGCGCTGGCCGTCAGCGTGGCGCTCGGCACCTTCCGCCCGCTGGTCGGCTGACGCGCCACCGCCACCCCCGACCGGATCGAAGCGCCGCCGGCACCGAGGTGCCCCCGGCGCTCGACTGTCCGTTCCCGACCTGCCGCCGGCCGACCTGAACGCCGCGACGCGGGCAGGCGACGGGCCGAGTGCGCTCAGCGACGCGCACCCGGCCCTCGCGCCGGCCCGTCAGCTACGCCGGAAGGCGTAGCGGCGGACCTGGCCGGTCCGCTGGCCCCGTCCGACACCGGAGGCACCGGTGGCCGGTGGCCCCGCCTTGGGGGCGGCGGGCCGCCCGGTCGGCAGGGTGGGAACCGGCGCGATCGCGACGTCGCCCAGGTTCGCCGGCGTGACGGCGGCCAGTTCCGCCGAGTGGCGGTCGGGACGGGATTTCCGGGAGCTGCGCTTGGCGGGCATCTGTGCCTCCTCGCTCGGCCGGCGACCGGTTGGCCGGTCGGTCGGCCGCGTCGTGAGGACCGCCACCTGGGCGGTCGGGGACGGATGGGACTGCTGCCCCGGGACCGACCACGGAGGACGCCATCGCCGATGGCGGGTGGACACACGCGGACGCCCGGGAGCGCACGGGTCGCGGCACGACAGCGGCGAACCCGGCTCGGGAAAGAGGGCGTCAGTAGCGCATGCCCGCACGTTATCGCCCAGCCGAGGTCGGCGCAGCCGAATTAACGTCACCGCTCCGCGCGGGGTCGTGGTGCGCTACGCGACCACCTGATGACCAGCGGTGGGGGGACGGCGCACGGCGCCCGGGGGCCGCGATACCGTCGCAGCACTACAGGCAGACGGCGGAAGGTGGCGACGAGGATGGCGGATCGGGCTACGGCGCAGATCGGTGTGACCGGGCTGGCGGTGATGGGCCGCAACCTGGCCCGCAACCTGGCCCGCAACGGGTTCACCGTGGCGTTGCACAACCGCTCGCCGGAGCGGACCCGGTCGCTGGTGGCGGAGCACGGCGACGAGGGCACCTTCGTCCCGACGGAGTCCCTGGCGGACTTCGTCGCCGCGCTGGAGCGGCCCCGCGCGGTGATCATCATGGTCAAGGCGGGCGGGCCCACCGACGCGGTGATCGACGAGTTGGTGCCGCTGCTGGAGGCGGGCGACATCATCATCGACTGCGGCAACGCGCACTTCGCCGACACCCGCCGCCGCGAGGAGGCGCTGCGGGCACACGGCCTGCACTTCGTCGGCACCGGTGTCTCCGGTGGCGAGGAGGGCGCGCTGTGGGGGCCGAGCATCATGCCGGGCGGCTCGGCCGAGTCGTACCGGAAACTCGGACCGATCTTCGAGAAGATCGCCGCGCAGGTCGACGGCGTGCCCTGCTGCCAGCACGTCGGGCCGGACGGCGCCGGGCACTTCGTCAAGATGGTCCACAACGGCGTCGAGTACGCCGACATGCAGCTCATCGCCGAGGCGTACGACCTGCTGCGGGCCGGGCTGGGGGCGGAGCCGGCGGAGATCGCGCAGATCTTCCGGGAGTGGAACTCCGGTGAGCTGGAGTCGTTCCTGATCGAGATCACCGCCGACGTGCTGGCGCACACCGACGCCGCCACCGGGCAGGCGTTCGTGGACGTGGTGCAGGATCGGGCCGAGCAGAAGGGCACCGGCCGCTGGACCGTCCAGATCGCCCTCGATCTGGGCATTCCGATCACCGGCATCGCCGAGGCCACCTTCGCCCGGTCGCTGTCCGGGCACGTCGGTCAGCGCGAGGCCGCGCAGCGGGCCTTCACCGGCAGCGGCGAGAAGTGGCAGGTCAGCGACCGCGAGGCGTTCATCGAGGACGTACGCCGGGCGCTGCTGGCCTCGAAGATCGTCGCGTACGCCCAGGGCTTCGACCAGATCCGTGCCGGCAGCGCCGAGTACGACTGGGGCATCGACCTGGGCGGCACGGCGACGATCTGGCGCGGCGGCTGCATCATCCGGGCCCGGTTCCTGGACCGGATCAGGCAGGCGTACGACGAGCAGCCGGAGCTGCCGACCCTGCTGGTGGCACCGTGGTTCGCCGACACCGTGCGCGACGGCGTGCCGAGCTGGCGACGGGTGGTGGCCGAGTCGGCCCGGGCGGGTGTGCCGGCGCCCGCGTTCGCCTCGTCGCTCGCCTACTTCGACGCGCTGCGGGCGGACCGGCTGCCGGCCGCACTGATCCAGGGGCTGCGCGACAACTTCGGCGCGCACACCTACCGCCGGGTCGACCGGGACGGCTCGTTCCACACCCTCTGGGCCACCCCCGACCGTGCCGAGGTCGAGGCCTGACCTCGGCGCCGGCATCTCCCGAGACACCGCATCTCGCGGTATCCCGTCGAGGGATACCGCGAGATGCCGTATTGCGGGGCTACCGGTCGCGCCGGTCGCCGTCAGAAGAAGCGGCGGCGCTTGGCCTGCTTGGGGCGGATCAGGTCGGCGCCCTTGTTGAGCAGTCGGGTGGCCCGGTTGGGGCCACGCCGAGACTCCAGCGTGTGGCTCAGTTTCCGGGCTCCGGCGGCGGCGACCGGTACCGCGATGGCCATCACCGCCCACTGCCCGATGCGCTTGCGGATCATATGGGTTCACCTCCGTCAGTGGCTGCTGCCAGCGGTCATACCCAGCGTGGCCGCCCGCTATGCGCCCGGGTGGCCGGAACCACCCGGCGCCGACGTGGTCGGGGCCACGGACCTCAGGTCGTCGGGGCCACGGGATTGGGCAGCGCGCCACCGAACCGACGGTCACGCTGGGCGTACAGCTCGCAGGCGTACCACAGGTGGCGGCGGTCGAAGTCGGGCCAGAGCGTGTCCAGGAAGATCAGCTCGGCGTAGGCGCTCTGCCAGAGCAGGAAGTTCGAGGTCCGCTGCTCGCCGGAGGGCCGCAGGAACAGGTCCACCTCGGGCACCTCGGGGTGGTAGAGGTACCGCCCGACCGTCTTCTCGGTGACCTTGGCCGGATCGAGCCGGCCGGCGGCCACGTCCCGGGCGATCGCGGCGGCCGCGTCGGCGATCTCCGCCTGCCCGCCGTAGTTCACGCAGAACTGCAGGGTCAGCGTCGAGTTGCCGCGGGACATCTCCTCGGCGGTCTGCAACTCGCCGATGACGCTCTTCCACAGCCGTCCGGCCCGACCGGACCACACCACCCGCACCCCGAGGTCGACCAGTTGATCCCGGCGGCGGCGGATGACGTCCCGGTTGAAGCCCATCAGGAACCGCACCTCATCCGGGGAGCGGCGCCAGTTCTCCGTCGAGAAGGCGTACGCCGACAGGTACGGGATACCCAGTTCGATGGCGCCCTCGACGGTGTCGAAGAGGGAGAACTCCCCCGCCTCGTGGCCCTTGGTGCGGGGCAGGCCGCGCTCCTTGGCCCACCGACCGTTGCCGTCCATCACCACGGCGACGTGGCGGGGCACCGCCTCGGACGGCAGCGCTGGCGGTCGGGCTCCCGACGGGTGCGGTGTCGGCGGCACCGGCTCGCGCCGCCCGGCCCTCGACGATCGGATCACTCGGTCTTCTCCCTGCTCACGTCCTGTGACGCCCGGTCGGGCGGCAGCACTGCACCGGCGGGGGCGACCATGCCGCCGTCGCTCGATCGCCGCGCGCCGGGTGCCGACGGCAGCCCACCCCGGTCCACCAGCGGCAGCGAGCGTAGCGCGCGTTCCAGGTGCCACTGCAGGTGCGCCGCGACCAGGCCGCTGCACTCCCGGCGTACCCCGTTCTCGGTGGCATCGGCGACCCGCCAGTCACCGACGGTGAGCGCCGACATCAGGTCGATGGTGGCCGGGGCCGGATGGGCGGCTCCCGGTGGTCGACAGTCCGGGCAGACCGCTCCCCCGGCCGGCACCGAGAACGCCCGGTGCCGGCCGGGGGTGCCGCAGACCGCACAGGCCGTCAACGCCGGTGCCCAGCCCGCCAGCGCCATCCCGCGCAGCAGGTACGCGTCGAGCACCAGCGTGGTGGCGTGCTCGCCGTCGGCGAGGGCCCGCAGCGCGCCCAGGGTGAGCTGGAACAGGCGCAACGACGGTTCCCGCTCGACCGGGGTGAGGCGCTCGGCGGTCTCGGCGATCGCGCTGGCCGCGGTGTAGCGGGGATAGTCGCCCAGGAACCGTTTGCCGTACAGGTCGATCCCCTCGACCTGGCTGACGGTGTGCAGCGAACTGCCCAACTCCCCCTTGGGGTCACCGGCCAGTTGCAGGTCGACGTGCCCGAAGGGCTCCAACCGGGCGCCGAACTTCGACGTGGTCCGGCGCACCCCGCGGGCGACCGCCCGGAGCCGGCCGTGTCGCCGGGTGAGCAGGGTGATGATCCGGTCGGACTCGCCGAGCTTCTGCACACGCAGCACCACCGCGTCGTCGCGGTAGAGCTGTCGGCGGTACCCGGCCATCGCGCCATTCTCCCCTCCGGCTCGAAATCAGGTCCGACCCCGGGTCGGAATTCAGGGTCCGCTCGGGGTCGCCGTGCCGACGAACCCGGATGCGCGGCCGGTCGCACCGGTCGTAGCGTGCTCGGCATGGCTTCCTACCGGACCAGCGCCGCCCCCCGACCCACCGCCACCGCAGTGCGCCGATCCACCGCGCGGTGGGGGCGCGCCGGACGCCGGAGCGCCATCGCGGTCGCCGCGACCACCGCCCTCATCGTCCTGGTCGGGTGCGACAAACTGTCGTACCGGCGGCTGGACTTCGACACCACCGAGTCCGCCCCGATCACCGCGATCCAGGTGCTGCCCGGCGCCGGCGACGTGGTGGTCCGCGCCGACGGCGCGGCGGACGGGGTACGCGTCAAGCGCGTGGTGCGCTACCAGGGTGACCAGCCGGACGCGACGTACGAGGTCAGGGGCGCCGAGCTGGTGCTGGACACCTCCTGCGGCCCCCGGTGCAGCGTCTCCTACGAGGTGACGGTCGGCGAGGGGGTGAGCGTACGAGGCGAGACCGGCTCCGGGAACGTCGACCTGAGCCGGGTCGGCCAGGTGGATCTCAAGGTCGGCTCCGGCGACGTACGGGTGGCCTCGGCAACCGACGCGGTACGGGTGGAGACCGGCTCGGGCAACGTCGAGGTGTACGACGTGAGCGCCCCCGTCGTGGTGCGGGCCTCCTCCGGAAATGTGACGGCAAGCCGGCTCGGCGGCAGCGTGGACGCGGAGGCCAAGTCCGGCAACGTCACCCTCGAACTGGACAAGCCGGCCTCCGTGCGGGCGCACGCGTCGAGCGGCAACGTCGAGCTGACCGTGCCGAAGGGCGGGTACCAGGTCCGATCGAGGGTCGGCTCCGGCCGGACCGACCTGGGTGTGACGCACGACCCGTCCGCCGCATCGGTGCTCGACCTGCGCACCGGCAGCGGCAACATCACCGTCACCGTGCGATGACGTCCCCGTCCCGGCCGCGCTGTCGCGGGACCGGGACCGGGACCGGCGGCCCGGCACCCGCCTCGTGATCCTCGTCGGCGCGGGACTCCGCGTGCCGGCGGACGGGGCGTGACGTTGGGCGACGGCCACCGGGCACCAGCTCCGGCGGGCGTCGCGCCGCGACGTCCTCGACCCATCCCACCACCGCCGTGACCAGGCCGACCAGCAGGAAGACCAGGGCAACCCGGACCGCCAGGCCCAGCAGATCCTGATGCGACCAGCCGACCACGTCGACCAGCGGGGTGAGTGCGACCACGAACGCCATGTGCCACAGGTAGACCGTCAAGGCCCGCCGGTTCAGCACGGTGACCGCCCGACCGACCAGCGCGTTCCGGTCCACCCAGGCGGCGGTCGCCGGTGCCCGGCCCAGGGCCACCAGGATGAACGCGGCCGACCAGAGCGCGTTGCCGAGCGGAATGTCGTTGAGGTCGTGGCCGCGCGGACCCTGATGGGTCAGGATCCACGCGCCGCCCACCGCCGCCAGCGCCAGCGCGGTCGGCACCAGAATCCAGCCGCTCAGGCGGCGCAGCAGCCCGCTCTGGTGGGCGAAACCCAGCAGCCACGCCCCGAAGTAGAGCCCGAAGTGGCGCAGCACGACCGGCGGGTTCTGATAGATGCCCAGCTCGATGACCAGCAGCAGGCAGTACGGAGCGAGCAGGGTGGGTAGCGGGAACCGCCGGAACAGCCACAGCGCGACCGGGGAGGCGAGCACGAACCACAGGTAGTCACGCAGGTACCAGATCGGGCTCAACGCCAGCGCGCCCCAGTAGTTCGCCGGCGGGTCGGCCACCGGGAACAGCCAGAGCAGCACCGCCGGGGTGAGCGGCAGCCCGGTGAGCAGCATCGCCGGCACGAAGACCACCGCGACCACCCACAGCGACGGCAGCAGCCGCCGCAGTCGCCGGCCGACCGCCGCCGGTCCGGACGCCGCCAGGGACGCGGCCATCAACGAACCAGCCAGCGCGAACATCACCGACATCGCCGGGAACACCAGCGTAAGCGATCCCCAGCCGGTGACGTGGTAGACGACCACCCGCACGATGGCCAGAGCGCGCAGCAGGTCCAGGTATCTGTTTCGCATCAGCCTGCATCTGTGTCGGGGGCGCGGAGGCGGTTGCCTACCTACCCTCCGCCGACCGCCGACAAAACAGCCAGAGACCCACCGGGATCGTGAAAATCCGCATATGCCTGACCGATGCCGATCATACGATCCGAGGCCGTTCGCCCGCTTCCTCGATACCGCCGGATCGGTTCAGAACCCGAGTTTGCGCAACTGCTTCGGGTCGCGCTGCCAATCCTTGGCCACACGTACGTGCAGATCGAGGTAGACCTTCGTACCCAGCAGTTCCTCGATCTGCCGTCGGGCGGCGGTGCCGACCCCCTTGAGCCGCGCACCCCGATGCCCGATGACGATCGCCTTCTGACTCGGCCGCTCCACGTACACGTCGGCGTAGATCTTCGTCAGCCGACCCTCCGGGAGCATCTCCTCCACCACCACGGCGATCGAGTGCGGCAACTCGTCCCGGACGCCCTCCAGCGCGGCCTCCCGGATCAGCTCCGCCACCAGCACCTGCTCCGGGTCGTCGGTGAGCATGTCGTCCGGGTACAGCTGCGGCGACTCGGGCAGATAGCGGGTCATCACCTCCACAAGCGTGTCGACCTGGTGCCCGGAGACCGCGCTGACCGGCACGACCTCCGCGAAATCCCCCAGCTCACTGACCGCCAGCAGCTGCTCGGCCAGCCGCTTGCGATCGACCAGGTCGGTCTTGGTGACCACCGCCAGCACGGTCGCCTTCAGCTCGGCCAACTCGCCGGTGATGAACCGGTCGCCCCGGCCGATCGGCTCGTCGGCCGGAATGCAGAGGCCGATCACGTCGACCTCGCTCCAGGTCTGCCGCACCAGATCGTTGAGCCGCTCGCCCAGCAGGGTGCGGGGACGGTGCAGCCCCGGGGTGTCGACCAGCACGAGCTGCGAATCGGGTCGGTGCAGCACCGCCCGGATCACGTGCCGGGTGGTCTGCGGCTTGTTCGACGTGATCGCGATCTTCTGCCCGACGATGGCGTTGGTCAACGTGGACTTGCCGGCGTTGGGCCGGCCGACGAAACACGCGAACCCCGCCCGGTAGGAGCGCTCGGTCATGCCCGCACTCCGCCGCGCCCGTTCACTCGGTCACCGTGCCGAGCACCGTGCCGTCCGGCCCGGCCAGGTGCACCGGCGCGTCGGCGGCCAAATCACGCACCGCCGCGTAGCCGGCTCCGTCCAGGGTGGACGCCTCGGTCACCACCACCGCGGCCTCCAGCCGGGTGGCACCCGCCGCAGCCGCCGAGGCGACCGCCAGTTGCAGCGCGGTGATGGTCAGCGAGGGCAGCGACACGCTGGCCGCCGCGTACGTCCGGCCGTCCTGGTCCCGGACCGCGGCGCCCTCCACCGCGCCCACCCGTCCCCGGGCCCCCCGGGCGAGGACGACCAGCTTGCCGTCCTCGGCGCTCAGTTCGGTGCCACTGGACCGGACGGCCGGTACGGCGGGTGACTCAGGCATCGGCGGGCTGCCTCTCCTCGGATCGGTCGGTGTCGGAGCGGGCCACGGTCGGCGTCCCACCCGGGTCGTGCTGCGTGTCGGTCGGCTCCACCCGGCGCACCAGCACGGTGTCGATCCGGTTACGGCGACCGGTGGTGCCCTCGGCGACCAGTCGCAGCCCGGCCACCTCGACCTGCGCCCCCGGAATCGGCACCCGCCCCAGGGCCTGGGCGAGCAGCCCACCCACGGTCTCCACCTCGTCGTGCGGCAGCTCGGTGTCGAACAGCTCGCCGAGATCCTCGACCGGCAGCCGGGCGGTGACCCGCACCGCACCGTCGGGCAACTGCTCGACCGGCGGGCGCTCGACGTCGTACTCGTCGGTGATCTCCCCGACGATCTCCTCGAGGATGTCCTCGATGGTGACCAGGCCGCCGGTGCCGCCGTACTCGTCGACCACGATGACCAGGTGGTTGCGGGCGGCCTGCATCTCCGACAACAGGTCGTCGACGGGCTTGGACTCCGGCACGAAGGTCGCCGGCCGCATCAGCTCGGCCACCGGCAGCTGATGGTCCTCGGCGGCCCCGCCCTGGGTACGCCGGATCAGGTCCTTGAGGTAGAGGATGCCGAGCACGTCGTCGACGCTCTCGCCGATCACCGGGATCCGGGAGAAGCCGGAGCGCAGGAACAGCGCGAGCGCCTGGGACAGATTCTTGCCCGACTCGATCCACACCATCTCGGTACGCGGCACCATCACCTCGCGGGCGATGGTGTCACCGAGCGCGAAGACCGAATGGATCATCTGCCGCTCGCCGTGTTCCACCACGCCCCGCTGCTCGGCCAGGTCGACCAGCTCCCGCAGCTCGACCTGGGTCGCGAACGGCCCCTCCCGGAAGCCACGGCCCGGGGTGACCGCGTTACCGATCAGGATCAGCAGGGACGCCAGCGGGTTGAGCACCCGGCCCAGCCAGCGCACCAACGGTGCCGCCGCGCGGCCCACCGCGTACGCGTGCTGCCGGCCGATGGTGCGCGGACCGACGCCGACCACGACGAAGCTGACCACGGTCATCGCCCCGGCGGTGACCAGCGCCGCCCGCCAGCCCGCGCCGAATGTGTCCACCGCCACCAGCGCCACCAGCGTGGTGGCGGTCAGTTCGGCGAGCAGCCGGAGCAACAGCAGCAGATTGAGGTGCCGGACCACGTCACCGGCGACCGTCTGGAGGGTGCGCGCACCCCGGATCCCCTCGCGGGCCAGTTCGGCCGCCCGGGCCGGCGAGACCGCGGCCAGGGCGGCCTCGGTCATCGCGATCAGGCCGGCGAGCACCACCAGCCCGGCAGCGAACACGAGCAGTTGCAGGTCGGGTAGGCCGGTGGCGGACGCGGCCAGCGCAGTTTCCATCACCGGGAGCGGGCCGACCGCCAGCTCGCCAGCAACCGGGCCTGGAGCCCGAACATCTCCCGCTCCTCCTCCGGTTCGGCGTGGTCGTAGCCGAGCAGGTGCAGTACACCGTGCACGGTGAGCAGGTGCAACTCGTCGGCGGTGCGGTGCCCGGCGGTCGCGGCCTGCTTCGCGGCCACCTCCGGGCAGAGCACGATGTCGCCGAGCAGCGCCGGCTCACCACCGGCGGCGGCGCTCTCACCCGGCCCGTGGTCGACGCTGCCCTCGTCCATGGGAAAGGCCAGCACGTCGGTCGGACCGTCGCCACCCATCCAGCGATGGTTCAGCTCGGTCATGTAGTCCACGTCCACCAGCAACACGGACAGTTCGGCGAGCGGGTTGACCCCCATCTCGTCGAGCGCGTGCCGGGCGACGGCGAGCACGGCGTCGGTGTCGACCTCGGCACCGGACTCGTTGGCGATCTCGATGGACAACTGTCTTCCCTCGGTCTAGCGGCGCCGGCCGCCGCGGTTGCCCTGGGCGCTCCGCCCGGACACCGCGTGCACGCCCTGTGCCTGCTGGTTCTCGGCGTCCCACCGCGCGTACGCGTCGACGATCTCACCGACCAGTCGGTGGCGGACCACGTCGGCGCTGGACAACTGCGCGAAGTGCACGTCCTCGACCCCGGCCAGGATGTCCCGGACGACCCGCAGCCCGCTCGTCGTCCCACCGGGCAGGTCGACCTGGGTGACATCGCCGGTCACCACGATCTTGGAGCCGAAGCCGAGCCGGGTGAGGAACATCTTCATCTGCTCGGGCGTGGTGTTCTGCGCCTCGTCGAGAATGATGAACGCGTCATTAAGCGTCCTTCCCCTCATGTATGCCAGGGGGGCGACCTCGATCGTGCCGGCGGCCATCAGCTTCGGGATGGTCTCCGGGTCGAGCATGTCGTGCAGGGCGTCGTAGAGCGGGCGCAGGTAGGGGTCGATCTTCTCGTTGAGGGTGCCGGGCAGGAACCCGAGTCGCTCCCCCGCTTCGACCGCCGGCCGGGTCAGGATGATCCGGTTGATCTGCTTGGCCTGCAACGACTGCACCGCCTTGGCCATGGCGAGGTAGGTCTTGCCGGTACCCGCCGGGCCGATGCCGAAGACGATGGTGTGCCCGTCGATCGCGTCGACGTAGCGCTTCTGTCCCAGGGTCTTGGGCCGGATGGTGCGCCCACGCCGGGACAGGATGTTGAGGGTCAGGACCTCGGCGGGCCGCTCCGTACCACCCTGTTCGAGCATGCCGACGGTACGCCGGACGGCATCGGTGGTCAGGGTCTCGCCTTTCTCGATGAGTTCGAGCAGCTCACTGAAGAGCCGCTCGGCGAGGGCGTTGTCGGCGGGAGCGCCGGTGATGGTGATCTCGTTGCCACGCACGTGCACGTCACTGTTCACCGAGCGCTCGACCAGTCGCAGGATCTCGTCACCCGCGCCGAGCAGGTTGACCATGATCTTCGAATCGGGGACCGTGATCCTGGTCTGCACCCGGGGCGGGCCGGGAGGTGGGGTGCCGGTCATAGGTCGGGCCCGAGGGCCCTGCGCCACCTGCTCTCGATCTCGATGCCGGGCCCGTGGCACGGCGTGCGGACGTTGCCTCCATCGTATCGGGTCAACGGCGCGGACACGCTGCCCATTTCCACCGCTTCGACGCTCCGGCCGGAACGGGCGAAAAAGGGCATTCCGTCCAGCGAACCGCCCGGGTCAGCCGCGGAAGTCGAAGCCGTCGAAGGTCTCCTGGCGGCGGGTGAACCGGTAGGTCGCCCAGTGCATCCGGACCACCACGCCGGCCGCGTCCCGGGTGAGCCGGAGCAGCTCGCCGTTCTCCCGGCCGGAGACCGTACGCAGCACGTCCGGCTGGTCCGGCACCGGGGCGAACACCGCTGGCGGCTTTCCCGGCGGGTCACCGGCACCACGGGCCCGCAGGGCCCCCTCGTGCCACGAGAAGACGTACTCGAAGCCCTCGCCCCACCAGCGGCCGAGCAGCCCGCGCAGATCGGGCGGCGCCGGATCGCCCGGCCGCCACGGGTCGATGTCGGCCGGATCGTGCTCGACCGCGGCGGCGAGCAGCCGGTGCGGCAGCTCCAGCAGCTCGACGGCGGTGCCGGAGGAGCCCAGCACGGCGGCGCCGAACGCCCCGGGCGTGCCCTCGCCGCCCCGGCGGCCGTACGCCCCGGCGAGGAAGCCGGGCATCGCCCCGTCGTGCCCGACGTGCACCACCCGCTCCCCCTGCGGCACCAGGATCAGGCCGAGACCGAACCCGCCGGCCCACACCGCCTCGTCGGTGACCGTCACCGGCCAGCGCATCTCGTCGAGCGTGGCCGGGGCGAGCACCCGACCCGCGGCGTCCAACGCCGCCGGGTCGGCCAGGAAGGCGGCCCAGCGGGCCATGTCGGTCGCCGTGCTCCACAGTTGCGCGGCCGGGCCCACCGCGCCGAAGTCGGTTGGCGGCTCCGGATGCGCCTCGTCGGAGTACGCGTCGACCAGGAACCCGGTCGCGGCACGTGGCCCCGGAGCGGCAGTGGTGGCGGTGAGCCCGAGCGGGGTCAGCACCCGCTCGGTCAGCACCTCCACCCAGCTGCCGCCGCGTACCCGCCCGACCAGGTGGCCGAGCAGCGCCATGCCGAGATTCGAGTAGTGGTAGCGGCGGCCGGTCGGCAGCACCCGCTCGGCCCGGGCCAGCTCGTTGATCAGCTGGTCGGTGTCCGGCGCGCGCAGCGTGTCCCAGACGTCGCCGTACGGTTCGCGTTGCAGGCCGGCGGTGTGCGACAGCAACCGGCGTACGGTCAGCTCGCCGTGCGCCGGCAGGTCGAGGTGCCGGTGCAGCGGGTCGTCGAGGTCGAGCAGCCCGTCGTCGCGGCACTGCAGGACCAGCACGGCGGTGAAGGTCTTGGTCACCGAGCCGATCCGGAACCGGGTCTGCTCGTCCAGCGCCGTGTCGTTTCCGGTGCCGCCGGCGGTGCAGGTCCACAACGGTCGGTCGGCGCGGTGCACCGCCGCCGAGACCGCCGGCACCCGGGCCTGCGCCTGGACCTGCCGCACCATCCGCTCCAGCCGACCGGCGGCGGAGGTGTCGCCGGCGGCGGAGGTCATCCGAGGCTCCGGGCCAGCATCGGGCCGAGTGGGGCACCGCCGAGCACGTGCGCGTGCACGTGGAAGACCTCCTGGCCGCCGTACGCCCCGGTGTTGAACATCAGCCGGAACCCGTCGCCGAGCAGGCCCTCGTCCTCGGCCACCGCGGCGGCCGTGGCCAGCACCTCGCCGGCCAACGCCGGATCACCCTGCCCGAGGGTGGCCACGTCCGCGTAGTGCTCCTTGGGCACGACGAGCACGTGCACCGGCGCCTTCGGGTCGATGTCGCGGAAGGCGAGCGTGGTGGGCGTCTCGCGGACCACGGTGGCCGGAATCTCGCCGGCGACGATGCGGCAGAACAGACAGTCGCTTCCCATCCGGGCAGTGTAAGGAAGAAACGCTCGGCGCCGTCGCCGCGCGGCTCACCAGCGCAGCAGACGGGTGGCGAGGACCGCCAGGGCGGCCACGCCCGCGGTGGAGGTGCGTAGCACCGACGGGCCGAGCCGCACCGGTCGGGCACCGGCTTCCTGGAAGGCCGACAGCTCGGCCGGGGTGATGCCGCCCTCCGGGCCCACCACCAGCACGATCTCGCCGTGGTCGGGCAGCTCGACGGTGGTGAGTCGGTCGGTCGCCTCCTCGTGCAGCACGTACCCGGCGGCCGCCCCGGCGATCCGGCGCGTCACCGACGCGGTGCTCTCGTCCGGCGCGCCCGCCACCACCGGCAGCCACGCCCGCCGGGCCTGCTTCGTCGCCTCCCGGCTGGTGGCGAGCCACCTGCCCCGGGCCCGTACGCCCCGCTCGCCGCGCCACTGCACCACCGAGCGGCCCGCCGCCCAGGGGACTATCTCGTCCACGCCCGCCTCGGTCATCGACTGCACGGCCAGCTCGCCCCGGTCGCCCTTGGCGATGCCCTGGACCACCACCAGGCGGGGGTTCGCCGCGTCGACGTACCCCCGGTCGGTCACGTCGAGGTCGAGGGTGCCCCGGCCGACGGCGGTGACCACGGCGGTGGCGGTGCCGCCCCGACCGTCGGCGAGCAACACCTGCTCGCCGACGCGCAGCCGCTGCACGGTGGCGGCGTGGTGGCCCTCCGGGCCGTCCAGCACCGTCGAGGCGGCGGTGGGCAGCGACTCGACCAGGAACAGCGGGGCGGACACGTCAGGCGTGGCCGTTGAAGGCGTCGCGCATCCGGGAGAAGAAGCCACCCTGCTTGGTCAGCTCGGCGACCTCCTCGCCTCGGGTCTTGGCGAACTCGCGCAGCATCCGCTCCTGGTCGGCGTCGAGCTTGGTGGGGGTACGCACGTCCAGGTGGACGTAGAGGTCGCCCCGCCCGGTGCCACGCAGGTGCGGTACGCCCCGGGCCCGCAGCCGCAGGGTGCTGCCCGGCTGGGTGCCCGGCTTGACGTCGACCGGTTCCTCGCTGTCGAGCGTCTTGATGGTCAGCCGGGTGCCGAGCGCGGCGGCGGTCATCGGCACGGTGACCCGGCAGTGCAGGTCGTCGCCCTTGCGGGAGAAGACGTCGTGCGGCCGTTCGTGGATCTCCACGTAGAGGTCACCGGCGGTGCCGCCGCCCGGGCCGACCTCGCCCTGCTGGGCCAGGCGGATCCGCATGCCGTCCTCCACCCCGGCGGGGATCTTGACGGTCAGCGACCGGCGGGTGCGGACCCGGCCGTCACCGGCGCAGGTCGGGCAGGGCTGCGGGATGGTGGTGCCGTAGCCCTGGCAGACGGTGCAGGGCCGGGCGGAGACCACCTGGCCGAGAAAGGTGCGTTGCACCGACTGCACCTCGCCCCGCCCGCCGCACGCCTCGCAGGTGGCCAGGTGGGTGCCGGCGGCGGTGCCGGCGCCGGAGCAGGTGGTGCAGAGCACGGCGGTGTCGACGGTGATCGGCGCCTCGACACCGAAGGCCGTCTCCTGGAGGTCCAGCTCCAGTCGCAGGATCGCGTCGGCACCGGGGCGGGTACGCGGACGCGGGCCGCGTCCGGCGCCGGTGGCGCCACCGAAGAACGCGTCCATGATGTCCTGGAAGCCGACGAAGGGTCCGGCTCCGCCGGGGCCGCCCGGACCGCCGGGCCCGCCCCCACCGGGTGCCAGCGGGTCCCCGCCCAGGTCGACGATCTGCCGTTTCCGATCGTCCGAGAGGACCTCGTACGCGGCGTTGATGTCCTTGAACTTCTCCTGTGCCTCCGGATCCGGATTCACGTCCGGATGGAACTGGCGCGCCAGCTTGCGATAGGCGCGCTTGATCTCGTCGTCGGAGGCACCCTTGCTCACGCCGAGAATGCCGTAGTAGTCCCTGGCCACTGCGTTCCGTGTCCTCGTGTTCGTCTCGAGTTACGCCGTTCGGCGGCGGCAGCCTGCCGTCGGCCCTGACTTGTCAGTTCTGGGCCAGCAGCTCGCCCACGTAGCGTGCCACGGCCCTCACCGTGGCGATGGTTCCGGGGTAGTCCATCCGGGTCGGTCCGAGCACGCCCATCCCCCCGACGATGGTCGCGCCCGGGCCGTACCCGGTGCTGACCACGGAGGCCGCCCGCAGGTTGTCGTACTCGTTCTCGTCGCCGATGCGCACCCGCAGGGTGCTCGGCTCCACCTCGCCGATGAGCTTGAGCAGCACGACCTCCTCCTCAAGTGCTTCGAGGATCGGACGCAGCGAGCCCTGGAAGTCGAGCAGGCCGCCCCGGGCGAGGTTGGCGGTGCCGGCCAGGGCCAGCCGCTCCTCGTGCCGTTCGACCAGGGTCTCCAGCAGCACCGTGGACAGGGTGGTCATCGCCGGGCGCAGGTGCGGCGCGCAGTCGTCGATGAGGGTCTGCACCAGCGGCGGGGTCTCCGACAGGCGGACGCCCACCAGTTTCTCGTTCACCAGCCGGCGCAGGTCCAGCACGTCGTCGGCGGGGACCGGTGCGGGCAGCTCGACCAGCCGCTGCTCGACCCGGCCGGTGTCGGCGATCATCACCAGCATCAGCCGGGTGGTGGAGATCGGCACCAGTTCCAGGTGACGCACCCGGGACCGGGCCAGGCTCGGATACTGCACGACGGCGACCTGCCGGGTCAGCTGCGCCAGCAGCCGCACCGTGCGGTGCACCACGTCGTCGAGATCCACGGCACCGGCCAGGAAGCGCTCGATCGCCCGGCGTTCGGCCGGGCTGAGCGGCTTGACCCGGCTCAACCGGTCGACGAAGAGGCGGTAGCCACGGTCGGTGGGCACCCGCCCCGCGCTGGTGTGCGGCTGGCGGATGTAGCCCTCCTCCTCCAGCACGGCCATGTCGTTGCGAACGGTGGCCGGTGAGACACCGAGCTGGTGCCGCTCGACGAGCGACTTGCTGCCGACCGGCTCCTGGGTGGCGACGTAGTCCTCGACGATCGCCCGGAGCACGGCGAGCTTCCGGTCGTCCAGACCCATCCTTGCCACCTCCTGTCGCAGGTCAGCTCGCGGCGTCACGACCGCCAGAGGAACACTCTGGCACTCGACTGTAGCGAGTGCCAGTCTACGTCGGCGCCCCCGTCCACGCGATGATCAAGTCAGCACCTGTCGTCATCGAGCCGATCGGCGGGTTGACACTCGCCGGTGTCGCTCTGGTGCACCGTTGCCGCTGGCACCTACCGTGGCCTCCATGACTGAACCACCTCGTCCCCCGGACTCCGGCGACGAACCCACGACACCACTGTCCGGTTCGCCTGGCCAGGGCGGCTATCCCCCGCCCGGCGGCTATCCACCCCCCACCGGCGACCAGCCGCCGCCGGCCGGCTACCCCCCACCCGGCGGTTATCCGCCGCCGGGAGCACCCGGTGTCGGCTACCCGACGGGAGGCTACGGCGCTCCCGGTGGTGGCTACGCCAACAACGAGGACAAGACCTGGGTGCTGATCGCACACTTCGGCGGCCCGCTCGGCGTGGTCGTCGGCGGCGGGCTCTTCGGCTGGGTGGCACCGCTGATCGCGATGATGGTCCGCGGGCAGCAGTCCCCGATCGCCCGGGCGCACTCGGTGGCCGCGCTGAACTTCCAGCTCACCTGGGCGGTCGTCGGGGTGCTGAGCTGGGTGCTCGCCACGATCACCTGCGGCATCCTGTTCTTCGTGCCGATCATCGTCGCGATCGTGCCACTGATCTTCGGCATCATCGGCGGGGTGAAGGCCAATGAGGGTGTGCTCTACCAGTACCCGATGACCTACGCCTTCGTGAAGCGCTGACCGCGCCGACCGGTCTGATGACGGGGATCAGGGCAGCAGGTCGCGGACCACGGCGTCGGCGAGCAATCGGCCGCGCAGGGTGAGCACGGCGCGCCCGGCGGCGTGGGCGGGCTCGGCGAGCAACCCGGCGGCCAGCGCACGCGCCGCGCCGGCCCGTCCGGCGTCGGTCAACACGTCCAGCGGCAGGCCGCCGGCCAGTCGCAGGCGGAGCATGACGTCCTCCATGTGCGCCTCGTCGCCGGTGAGCACCTCCCGGGCCTGCCCGGGAGACTCCCCGGCGGCGAGGCGTTGCGCGTACGAGGCGGGATGTTTGACGTTCCACCAGCGCACCCCGCCCACGTGGCTGTGCGCCCCCGGCCCGAGGCCCCACCAGTCCCCGCCGGTCCAGTAGAGCAGGTTGTGCCGGCAGCGCGCCTGCGGCGTGCGGGCCCAGTTGGACACCTCGTACCAGGAGAAGCCGGCCGCGCCGAGGGTCGCCTCGGCGGCCAGGTACCGGTCCGCCGCCACGTCCTCGTCCGGGTACGGCAGCTCGCCCCGGCGCATCCGGGCGGCGAGTCGGGTGCCGTCCTCGACGATCAGGGCGTACGCGCTGACGTGGTCAACGCCGGCGGCCACCACCTGGTCCAGTGAGGCGGCGAAGTCCTCGGCCCGCTCCCTCGGCGTGCCGTAGATCAGGTCGAGATTGACGTGGTCGAAGCCCGCGTCGCGGGCCTCCAGGGCCGCGGCGGTGGCCCGGCCGGCGCTGTGCCGGCGGTCCAGCACGGCGAGCACCCCGGGCGCGGCCGACTGCATGCCCAGCGAGATCCGGGTGTACCCGGCCGCGCGCAGCTCCTTCAGCGAGGTGGGCGTCACCGACTCCGGGTTCGCCTCGGTGGTCACCTCCGCGTCGGCGGCCAGTCCCCAGGTCCGGTCGATCGCGTCCAGGATGCGGGCCAGGTCGTCGGTGGGCAGCAGGGTGGGGGTGCCGCCGCCGACGAAGACCGTCCGCACCCGTGGCGGCGGAGCGTCCTTGAGCACCCGGGCGGCGAGTGCCAGCTCCGCCAGCACGGTGTCGGCGTAGCCCGCCCGGCTCGCTCCGCCACCCAGCTCGTCGGCGGTGTACGTGTTGAAGTCGCAGTAGCCGCACCGGCTCGCGCAGAAGGGCACGTGCACGTAGACCCCGAAACCCCGGGCGCCCACGGACGCGCGGGCGGACGCGGGCAGCGACCCGTCGGCCGGGACGGGCTCGCCTGCTGGAAGGACGCCGGGCATGGCCACTAGTGTGCCCTGGCATGACCTCTCCCGACGCGCTCGTGCGGGTCGCCACGGCCCACGGGGTGACCACGCTCACCCTGGACAGCCCGCACAACCGCAACGCGCTCTCCACACCGTTGATGACCGAACTGCTGGCGGCGCTGGCCGCCGCGGTCGCCGACGACGCGGTCCGGGTGATCGTGCTGGACCACACCGGGCCGGTCTTCTGTTCCGGAGCCGACCTGAAGGAGACCGCGGCGGCGTACGCCAGCGGCTCGGTGCCCGCCGGCATGCTGGGTGACGTGCTCGCGGCGGTCCGGGAGTGCCCGAAGCCGGTGCTGGCCAGGGTCGCCGGCCCGGCTCGGGCCGGCGGCCTGGGCCTGATCGCGGCGGCCGACCTGGCGGTCTGCGCGGCCGAGGCCACGTTCGCCTTCACCGAGGTGCGGATCGGGGTGATCCCCGCGGTGATCTCCGCGACGGTGCTGCCCCACCTGACGACCCGGGCGGCGGCCGAGCTGTACCTGACCGGCGACACCTTCGACGGCCGGCGGGCGGCCGAGATCGGCCTGGTCACCGCCGCGGTGCCGGCCGAGGAACTGGACGCCACGGTGCGGCGGTACTGCGACTCGCTGGTACGTGGTGCCCCCGCGGCGCTGGCCGGGGCGAAGCGACTGCTGCGCCGTCCGCCCGCCGTCGACCTGCGCGCCGAGCTGGCCGAGCTGGCCGAGCTGTCCACCGGGTACTTCCTGTCGGCCGACGGGGTCGAGGGGGTCACCGCGTTCCGGGAGAAGCGGGCACCGCGCTGGGTGGCGGAACTCGGTAGGTGAGGTACGGCCGGGACGGGGAACCTCGGGTTGCGCGTGAGTGCCGGGCGGGGACGGAACCGGTCGGACGACACGTACGGGTCGATGCGGGACGTACGCTTGGCGGACCTTGACACAGGAGGTGCGGGTGCGATCTCGGGCTGTCGCGACGGGCTTCGTGGTCCTCGTCCTGATCGCCGCGATCGGGATGATCGTGGTGCTGAGGCAGGCCGGTGACGGGCTACGGCTGCCGCTGGCCGGCCGGGCCTGCACGGTGCAGGCCGACGGCGAGGTGACGCTCGACTCGCAGCAGATGGCGAACGCGGCGACCATCGCGGCGATCGGCGTGCAGCGCGAGATGCCCGAGCGGGCGGTGGTGGTGGCGCTCGCCACCGCGTACCAGGAGTCCGGGCTGCGCAATCTGACCGGTGGCGACCGCGACTCCGTGGGGCTGTTCCAGCAGCGACCGAGCCAGGGATGGGGCACACCAACCCAGATCCGCGACCCCCGGTACGCGGCTGGCAAGTTCTACGCGGCGTTGAAGAAGGTGCGCGGCTGGCAGGACATGCGGGTCACCGACGCCGCGCAGAAGGTGCAGCGCTCGGCCTTCCCGGAGGCGTACGAGAAGTGGGCCGACGAGTCGCAGGTGCTCACCCGGGCGCTGCTCGGTCACGCCAGCACGGCGGTCAGCTGCTCGGTGGGCGGTGATCCGGTGCTGCGCGGTGCCGCCGCCATCGCCGCGCTGACCGAGGGACTGTCGCTCGACTGGGGCCTGGTGGCCCTCCGCTCCGACGACGACCGGCGGGCGGGCCGGGGCTACTTCAGCTCCGCCGTCGACAGCTACGGCAACCCGACCCTGCTGAAGGTGGGCGTCAACGACTTCGAGCGGAGCCCCGCCGGCAGCCTGACGACCTCCGCCGAGGGCGTGCGGGCCGGCTGGCGGTACACGCACTGGCTGGTCTCCCACGCGAAGGAGCACGGGGTGAAGCGGGTCACCTACGACGGCCGGGAGTGGACCGCCAAGCGCGGCGACTGGAAGCGGTTGCCGGACAGCGACCGGGGCGACACGGAGGTCCTCGCCGAGGTCCACGCCGACGTCTGAGCGACCCCGATCTCCTTACCCGCAGTCACCGCAAAAACCGGCAATTAATCACGTAACACTCCGTCTCGCCACGTTGGGTGACGTGCGGTAGTCGAGCAACCGCCATCAGTCGTCATGCCTGTGGAAAGGTCACGGGGTGCCCCACGGGCCGTCCGGACGCGCGTTACGATCGGCGGCCTGTGCCAGAAATGGTTTCACCTCTTGGGGAGGGGTACGACGTGGCGTTCGACTACGGCGACCGGACCGGCTACGAACCGATCAGTGACGTCGACCGCAAGGAGTTCCACGAGCAGGGCTTTCTCCTGCTGCGAAACGTCCTGACCGAGGATCACCGAGCCGCTCTCGAGGCCGCGGTCGACCGGGTGTACGAGGAGGAGAAGGCCAAGGGCAACACCACCAAGGATGGCACCCTGCACCTGCTGGGTTTCCTCGAGCGGGACGAGCTCTTCGGCGAGCTGCTCACCCACCCGATCGCGTTCCCCTACATGTGGGGCCTGGCGGGCTGGAACATCTACACCCACCACAACCACCTCGACGTGACGCCGCCGGCGTTGGAGCCCGAGAAGCCGTACTGGGGTTGGCACCAGGACGGGTACCGGCAGAACTCCGACCCGGAGACGATGGACCCGAACCTGCCGCGGCCGATGTTCTCGCTGAAGGTCGCCTACGTGCTCTCCGACCTGTCGGAGAAGGGTCGGGGCGCGACGAAGGTGATCCCCGGCAGCCACCTGTGGAACTCGCTGCCCCGCCCGACGGACCTGAGCGTGCACAACCCGGACCCGGAGGGCACCGTCGAGATCACCGCCAACCCGGGTGACGCCTTCATCTTCGACCGCCGTCAGTGGCACTCCCGGTCGACGAACCTGTCGAACATCACCCGCAAGATGCTGTTCGTCGGCTACACCTACCGGTGGATCCGCCCGCTCGACGAGCTGCACCCCGACAAGGACGGCGAGTGGTACCGCAACCGCACGCCGGTGCAGCGCCAGCTGCTCGGTGAGGGCACCCACACGGCCAACTACTGGGGCATCAACTGGGACGGCTACATCGACGACGAGATCCCGCTGCGCAAGGAACTGAAGCAGCGCGGTCTGCTCAACCGCAACATCCCCTGGCTCCGCTGACCGGAGGAGTGACGACAGGCCCCGTGGCCACGCCTGGACGTGGTCCGGGGCCTGTCGTGTCATCTCGGCACGGACCGGCCGGTCGGTCAGCCGGCCGGCTCGCCGACCCGGCGACGCGCCTTCTCCCGGATCGGCTCGGGCAGCTCGTCGGCCGCCAGCAGCCTGGGCAGCAACGACGGCTCCAGGCTGAGCGCGCGGAACACCTCGCCGAGGGTCACCCCGTGCGCCGGCCGGTGCACGATCTCGATCGGGTCGCCGGCACCCACCGCGCCCTCGCGGAGCACCCGCAGGTACGCGCCGGGGGTAGCCCGCGCGGTGAACCGCTTGATCAGATCCGGTACGCCCCAGAAGCCGGCGAAGGTCCGGCACGGCGTGCGTGGCTTGGTCACCTGGAGCAGCGCCTCGCCGACGGCCCACTGCTCGCCGATCACGGCACCGGTCACGTCGACCGCGTACGTGGTGAGGTTCTCGCCGAAGCCACCGGGGCGGATGGTCCGCCCGAGGTCGGCCTCCCACCAGGCGGCGTCCTCCTCCGCGTACGCGTAGACGGCCTGGTCCGGGCCACCGTGGTGGGCCCGCTCGCCGATGAAGTCGCCGGCCACGCCGTCGAAGCGCAGGAGCACCGGCCCATCGGCCGGCCGCTTGTCGATGCCGCTGCGCCCGCTCGCGGCACCGGCCCACGCCGCTTCGGTCACGATCCCGACGTTCACCGATGCCACCCTGCCCGTCATGATCACATTCTACGGGGAACGGCCTCGGCGCGCCGCCCTCGCCCACCCGCGGACGGCTCAGGTCGATCGGCCTCCGGGCGTACCCATGCGCGAAAGGCGCCCGACCTCGGCGGTCGGGCGCCTTTCGACAGGTTCAGCGGTTACCGGTGGGTGACACCCCGGCGGTTGCGGCCCACCCCGGCGACCAGCGCGACGGCGACGGCGGCCAGCAGCACCTGGAGCAGCAGCTCCCGCCAGTCGATGCCGGCGGTCTCGGCGAAGCCGGACGCGCGGGCGATCACGGTGCCGAGCAGCGCGGCACCGACACCGATGAGCATGTGCAGCCAGATCGGCATGTTCTGACGGCCCGGTACCACCAGTCGGCCAAGCGCACCGACGATCAGACCAACGATCAGGGCGGTGATGATGCCCCAGACGGTGAGCTCCATGATCGCTCTCCTTCACGAAAGACGTTCAACGTTTGTGGTGTTCCTGTCGTGACCGCCTAATGCCCGACCCGCGAAGATCCCAAACCGGCTTTTCTGGCCGAGAGATCGCGACCACCCCGAAAGATCGCGCCATCGGCCCACACGCGAACGGGCGCCCGGCCGAGGTGGCCGAGCGCCCGTGGGGACGGCTGCGCCTACGTGCGCCGCCGCACGATCACTTCTTTCCGCTGCCCTTGCCGTCGGAGTCGGAGGAGAGCGCGGCGATGAACGCCTCCTGCGGCACCTCCACCCGGCCCACCATCTTCATCCGCTTCTTGCCCTCCTTCTGCTTCTCCAGCAGCTTGCGCTTACGGCTGATGTCACCGCCGTAGCACTTGGCGAGCACGTCCTTGCGGATGGCGCGGATCGTCTCCCGGGCGATCACCCGGCTGCCGATGGCCGCCTGGATCGGCACCTCGAACTGTTGGCGCGGGATGAGGTTGCGCAGCTTCGCCGCGATGGTGGTGCCGTAGGCGTACGCCTTCTCCTTGTGCACGATCGCGCTGAACGCGTCCACCGGCTCGCCGTGCAGCAGGATGTCGACCTTGACCAGGTCGGACGCCTGCTCGCCGGAGGGCTCGTAGTCCAACGACGCGTAGCCCTTGGTACGGCTCTTCAACTGGTCGAAGAAGTCGAAGATGATCTCGGCGAGGGGCAGCGTGTAGCGCAGTTCCACCCGGTCGGCGGAGAGGTAGTCCATGCCCAGCAGGCTGCCGCGCCGGCCCTGACACAGCTCCATCACCGCGCCGACGTAGTCGTTGGGGGTGAGCACCGTGGCCCGCACCGTCGGCTCGTACACCTCGGCGATCTTGCCGGTCGGGTACTCGCTGGGGTTGGTGACCACGACCTCGTCGCCGTCCTCCTGGATGGCCCGGTAGACCACGTTCGGCGCGGTCGAGATCAGGTCGAGGTTGAACTCCCGCTCCAGCCGCTCCCGGATGATCTCCAGGTGCAGCAGGCCGAGGAAGCCGCAGCGGAACCCGAAGCCGAGCGCACCGGAGGTCTCCGGCTCGTAGGTCAACGCGGCGTCGTTGAGCTTGAGCTTGTCCAGTGCGTCCCGCAGCGCCGGGTAGTCCGACCCGTCGATCGGATACAGGCCCGAGTAGACCATCGGCTTCGGATCCTTGTAGCCGCCGAGCGCCTCGGTGGCCGGCCGGCCGTTGATGGTGACAGTGTCACCGACCCGGGACTGCCGGACGTCCTTCACCCCGGTGATCAGGTAGCCGACCTCGCCGACGCCGAGCGCGTCCGCCTTGACCATCTCCGGCGAGATGACCCCGATCTCCAGCAGCTCGTGGGTGGCGCCGGTGGACATCATCTTGATCCGGTCCCGGGCGCCGATCCGCCCGTCGATCACCCGCACGTAGGTGACCACGCCCCGGTAGACGTCGTAGACCGAGTCGAAGATCATGGCGCGGGCCGGGGCGTCGGCGTCACCGACCGGCGGGGTGAACTGCCGGACGATCTCGTCGAGCAGGTACGGCACGCCCTCGCCGGTCTTGCCGGAGACCCTGATGCAGTCCGCCGGGTCGCCGCCGATCAGGTGGGCCAGTTCCTCGGCGTACTTCTCCGGCTGGGCGGCCGGCAGATCGATCTTGTTGAGCACCGGGATGATGTGCAGGTCGTTCTCGAGCGCGAGGTAGAGGTTCGCCAGCGTCTGCGCCTCGATGCCCTGGGCCGCGTCGACAAGCAGGATCGCGCCCTCACAGGCCGCCAGCGACCGGGACACCTCGTAGGTGAAGTCGACGTGACCAGGCGTGTCGATCATGTTGAGCACGGCCTGCTCGCCGGCCCGCTCGCCCTCGGCGATGGTCCACGGCATCCGGACCGCCTGGCTCTTGATGGTGATTCCGCGCTCGCGCTCGATGTCCATCCGGTCGAGGTACTGCGCGCGCATCTGCCGCGGGTCGACCACGCCGGTGAGCTGCAACATCCGGTCGGCCAGGGTCGACTTTCCGTGGTCGATGTGGGCGATGATGCAGAAGTTCCTGATCCGCGCCGGGTCGGTGGCACCAGGAGCGTTCGCGCCGGGATCGAGCGTCGGTGGCACAGCGGTCCGTTCTGGTCGGCTGACGTGAGCGGGCCGGCACGCGCCGGCCCCCTCTATGCTCCCACGTCCCCGGCGGGCGTCGGCCGGGCGTCCGTCACTCCTGCGGCGGCTCGACGAAGAGGGTGGCGAGCCGGGGCAGTCGGCGGCGGGCCTCCTCCTCGTCGTCCAAGTCCCAGAAGTCGTTCAGGTCGGGCTGCCGGATCGCCTCGCGCTCCCCCGGCAGGTCGCTCGCGGTGGCTCTGCGGTACGCGTCCCACGGCACCGCGAGCATGTCCGCGCACTCGAACTCCTCGCCGCTGAGCGAGGCGGACCGGATCTGTGGCAGCTCGGCCAGCGAGTCCGGGTCGGCGACCGCCCGGGCGAACACCTCCCGTCCCTGGGTAATCAGCCAACCCCGGAAGTACTCGAAGCCGTCGTCGGAGGCACCACCGTTGATCAGGTAGGCGGCGCCCCAGAGATCGACCCGGTAGGACGCGGTGAGGACCCGTTGCTGGTGGTGGGCGTACCCGACGATCTCCTCGGGGTCGCGGGCGGCGAGCAGCGCGACGGCCCGGGCGGCGACGGCGTCCGGCTCTCCCCCGCCGGTGCGGGCGCGGTCGATCAACTGCCAGAAGTCGTCGGTCCTCATGGCCCGCCAGTCTGGCAGACGCCGCCCCGGGCATCCGGATCCGCGCCGGAGGTCGCCCGCCCGGCCGGCCACCGGGCAGCATGGTCGGGTGAGTTCTGCGTCCCCGCCCGCGTACCATGCCACCGCGCAGCGGCCCGAGTGGTCGGCCCTGCCGGCGCGGCTGCGGGCCGCGGTGGCCACCCGGCTCGGCGCCCCGGTGGTCCAGGCCCGGACCGCCGGTGCCGGCTTCACCCGCGGCTTCGCCGCCCTGCTGCGCACCGCCGACGGGCGCCGCGCGTTCGTCAAGGCCGCGCCGCACGCCGAGCAACCGCACCTGGTCGACTGGTACGCCCGGGAGGCCGCGATCCTGAGCCGGCTACCGGCCGGGCTGCCGGTGCCCCGCCTCCGCTGGACGCTGTGGGAGGCGGGCTGGTTCGTCCTGTGCCTCGACGCCGTCGACGGTCACACCCCCCGGCTGCCCTGGGAGCAGGTCGAACTGACCGCCACCCTCACCGCGTTCACCGGCGTCGCCGAGGCGCTCGCCGATCCTCCGGCCGAGTTGACCGCCCTCGGCCTGCCCCACCTCGCCGACCTGGCGCGCGAGGACATCCTCTGGTGGGGCGAGGTCGCCGCCGGCCGGGAACCGGTGCCGCCGCTACCCGCCCCGGCCCGGGGACGGCTGGCCGAGCTGGTGGCGCTGGAGTCGCGCCTGCCCGGATACGCCGCCGCCGCGACCGGGCTGACCCACGGCGACCTGCGGATCGACAACGTGCTCGTCGACACCACCGGTGCGGCCTGGTTCTGCGACTGGTCGTGGCTGTGTCACGGGCCGGCCTGGTTCGACCTGGTCACCCTGCTGATCAGCGGATACGCCACCGGGCTGGACGTCGACGCGCTCTTCGCCGCCCACCCGGCCGCCGCCGACGCACCCGACGACGCCCTGGATGTCGCGCTCGCCGCCCTGGCCGGTTACCACCTCACCGCCGCGACATCGGCGCCACCCACCGCGTCGCTTCACCTGCCCGCCCACCACCGCTGGACCGGCGAGCATGCCCTCGCCTGGCTCTCCCACCGCCGCACCTGGACCTGACCCCACCCCACCCCCACCCCCACCCCCACCCCCACCCCCACACCGTTGATCATGAGGTTAGCGGCAGTTTGAAGATCAACAATTGCCGCTAACCTCATGATCAACCAGGGCAGGTGGGGGGTGGGGGGTGGGGGGTGGGGGGTGGGGCGGGAGGCTGTTTTGGCCTGTTCGAGCCGACCTGGTAACCTGGCTCTTCGCGCAGCGATGACGCATGCTCGTCGCGCGCACAAGCTGACCAACCCGAGCTATCAAGACGAGGCTGTCGCGTGGCGAACATCAAGTCCCAGATCAAGCGCAACCGGCAGAACGAGAAGCGCCGGCTGCGTAACAAGTCGGTCAAGTCGTCGCTGAAGACCGCCATCCGCAAGTTCCACGAGGCCGCTGAGGCCGGTGACGTCGAGAAGGCCACCGCCCTCATGCAGGATGCCTCGCGCAAGCTGGACAAGGCGGCCAGCAAGGGCGTCATCCACGGCAACCAGGCCGCGAACCGCAAGTCCGCCATCGCCAAGCGCGTCGCGTCGCTCGCCTCCTGAGTAGCGCCCAGTCCTGACGGAAGCCCCGAGGCGATGCCTCGGGGCTTCCGCACGTCCGTCCACCGGTCGTGCTCCCGTCCGGGCCCGACCGGTCGCCCGGTTCAGGAGCCGGGCTCGGCGGTGCCCGGTCGAGGTCCGGTCCCATCCCGATCCGCTGCCCGCCGGCTGCGGCCCGTCGCCTCGTGGCGCGCGTCGTGCGGGTTCCCACCCGCGCCGTCCGTGGGCCGGTCGGGTGCGCTGCCGAGGGCAGGCGGACGCTGCCGTGCCGCGCCGGGGTGCTCCACCTCCGCCGGCCCGGGCCGCACCACGACGCCGGGCACGCTGTGCCGCAGCCAGTCGACCCGGGCCCGGCCGACCACCGGCTCCATCTGTCGGCGGAACCGGTCGCGTTCCTGCTCGGGTACGGCTGCGGCGGAGCGCACCACCGCCGCGGCCACCAGATCGTTGAGCTTGACCATCACGGCCACCGTGGCGGGTAGCACGAGCACCGCCCACCAGGTCACCAGTTCCGCGAGCGCGAGCAGCGCCGCCAGCGCGATCGCGCCCTCGAAGAAGATGAAGCAGAGCACCCCGCCCGGGTTGACGAAGCGCAGGCCGAGCGCCCGCGCGTAGAACGGACGGTACCGTTCCTCCTCGGCCGGGATCGTGGCCCACGAGCCACGGAGGGCTCCGCTCACCTGACGCCGCCCCGCCGGGCTGCCGCCACCGAGAAGACCGCCTTCTCCAGCGCGTACGCCCGGTCGTCGGAACCGCCCTTGACCGCCGCGTTGCACTCCGCCGCCGCCCGCATGGCCAGGACCAGCCCGTCGGGGGTCCAGCCACGGGCCTGCCGTTGGGCCCGTTCCACCTTCCACGGCGGCATGCCGAGGCTGCTGGCGAGTTGGTAGGGACTACCCCGGCCGGCCGAGGCGACCCGGGCGACCGTACGGATGCCGTCGGCGAGGGCATCGGCGATCGGCACCGGATCCACCCCCACGTGCAACGCCCAGCGCAGCGCCTCGAGAGCACCCGGCAGGTCACCGACCATCGTGGCGTCCGCCACCGTGAAGCCGCTCACCTCCACCCGCCCCCGGTAGTAACGTGCCACCGTGTCGGCACCGATCCGGCCGTCGGTGTCGGCGATCAGCTGGGAGCAGGCCGCCGCGAGTTCGCGCAGGTCGTTGCCGACCGCGGCGATCAGCGCCTCGGCGGCGTCGTCCGTGCACCGTCCGCCGGCCCGGCGGATCTCGTCGCGGACGAAGGCCACCCGATCGCGGTGGCCCTTCAGCTTCGCGGCGGGCACCACCCGGGCACCGGCCGACTTCAAACCGTCGGCGAATGCCTTGCCCTTCGCGGCACCGAGATGCGTCACCACGAGCTGCACCTCGGGATCGGGGTTCTTGGCGTACGCCAGCAGGGCGGCGACCAGGTCCTTGCGGGCATCCTGACCGGACCGCAGCACCAGCACCCGACGCCCGCCGAACAGCGACGGGCTGAGCATCTCGTCGATCTCACCGACGGTGAGCTGACCAGCCTGGTACTCGCGCACGTCGACACCGGGGTCGGCGGCCCGGGCGGCGGCCACGGTTTCGGACACCGCGCGCGTGGCGAGCAGCTCCTCGTCGCCGAGGACGAGCACAATAGGAGCGGCACTGGCGGCGGTCACGCCGCCCATATTCGCACGCTCGGCCGGTCGGTCCAGTCTGCTCGTCCAGACTCTGCCGGTGGACCCCGCACTCAGCGCAAATCCAGACATAGAACTTATCTCCGTCTTTATGTCGTGAATTGCTGTCGATTCATGGTGGCGGGCGGCTCCGGTCGACGCCGGCACTCACCACCGCCAGCCCTCGGGGCGACCGCACCACCGCCACGTCACCGCCGACGTCGGTACGCAGCACCCGGGCTCAGCCCCGGGCCAGCCGGGCCAGCACCGCCCCGTTGGGGTGGCCGTAGCTATTCCCCGCGCCGACCGGCACCACCGCCACCGCCGGCCGCACCGCGTCAAGAAAGGCCGGATCCTGGTACGCGCTGCCGTGGTGGGCGACCTTCAGCACGTCGGCCCGCAGCCCGTCCGGCGGCAGCCGTTCCCGCAGCGCCCGCTGTTCCTCCACCTCGGCGTCGCCGGTCAGCAGGATCCGCACCCGGTCGACCGTGGCGAGCAGCACCAGGGAGTTGTTGTTCGGATCCGAACGGGTTCCGCGCATCGGGTACGGCGGGCCGAGCACGGTCAGGTCGACCCCGCCGGCCCGGTAGCGCCAGCCCGGCGGTGCGGCGACGACCGGCGTGCGGTGTGTCGCGGCGGTGCCGCGCACCAGGTCCCGGCCGGCCACCGGCTCCGGCCACTGCGGAACCAGCACCGTGTCCACCCGCCGGTCCCGGAAGATCCCGGCCACCCCGCCGGTGTGGTCCACGTGGAAGTGGCTGACGACCAGCAGCGACACCCGACGCACACCGAGCCGACGCAGGCAGGCGTCCGCCGCCGCCGGATCCGGACCGGCGTCCACCACGACCGCCTGCCCGGCCGCCACCGGCAGCAGTACCGTGTCGCCCTGACCCACCGCGCAGGCCGTGACGACCCAACCGTGCGGCGGCCAGCCGGGCGCGACCACCCGCACCGGCAGCGCGCCCAGCACGACCGCGACGGCGCAGACCGCCACCAGACGGCGCACCACCGGGCGTCGGGCGGCGACCAGCAACGCCACGGTCAGCACCGTCAGCAGCAGCGCCCCGGACACCCCGCCCGGCCATGGCAGGTTGCCCGCCGGCAGCCGCGCGCCGTACCGGGCGACCAGCACCAGCCACCACGCCGGCCAGTGCGCCAGCCAGGCGAGCAACTCGGCCCCGCCGGGCCAGATCGGCGAGAGCGTCGCCGCCGCGACGCCGAGCACCGTCGCGGGCGCGATCGCCGGCACCGCGAGCAGGTTCGCCGGCACCGCGACCAGACTGACCGTGCCGGTCAGGCCGGCGACCACCGGCGCACAGGCGAGTTGTGCGGCGGCCGGCACCGCGAGCGCCTCGGCCACCCCCGGCGGTACGCCCCGCCGGCGCAGACCGTCCCGCCATCCCGGCGCGAGCAGCAGCAGACCGCCGGTGGCCAGTACGGACAGCGCGAAGCCGGGATCACCGGCCAGATCCGGGTCCACCAGTACCAGCACCGCGACGGCGGCAGCCAACGCGGGCACCGCCGCCCGGGGGCGACCGGCCGCCAGCGCGGCGAGCCCGATCGCGCCCATGGTGGCCGCGCGTACCACGCTCGGCGACGGCCGGACCAGGATGACGAAGCCCACCAGGGCCAGCCCGCAGAGACCGACAGCCAGCGTCGGACTGGCTCGGGCCCAGCGGGCCAGCAACAGCACCGCCCCCACGACGATCGCGACATTCGATCCGGAGAACGTGACTTGAGGAGGTGAGTCAAGACCAGAACGGCCCCGGCAGGTGCGCCAACACCTGTGATCCGGGGCCTTGACCGACGCAGGAGGTCGGCCCGCTGTGAGTGTAGAAGCTGTCTCTTGGGCGTTGAACGACGCGCCCGACGTTCCCCCCGCCTGCTTGGCTGTACTGATCGGCCTCGCCAACCACGCGCACGCCAACGGCCGAGCCGCGTACCCGTCTCAGGAACGGCTCGCCCACTACGCCCGGAAGTCGACCCGCTCGATTCGTACCGACCTGGCGACGCTCGAACGGCTCGGCATCATCCGGCGCGGCGATCAGCGGCACGTCTTCCACCTGCCGACCGACCGGCGGCCGGTTGTCTGGGATCTCGCGATGGAGCGTCGCCGCACCGTTCCCGGTTCGCTTGACCCGTTCGCCGAGCCGGCATCCGGCAAGCCGACCGAGGTTCCCGAGGCTGTGGATAACCGCCCGGAAGCAGGCTTCCCCCCGGTGGAGACCGGCCGGAAGCACACTGCCGAGCGGCCGGAAGCAGGCTTCCGCACCGGCCGGAAGCAGGCTTCCTACGAACCGTCCTTGAACCATAAAGAACCGTCCTTCCGCGCAAGCGCGGGAGAGAGTTCTCCGAAGATCAACGGCAAGAAGACCTTCACCCCGCGCGCTCTCACTGGTGCTGCGCTGCCCGTACAGCGGGGCGTGGAGCAGTGCCCGAGGCACCGGGGTATGCCTGCCCACCGTTGCGGCGCGTGCCGCTCTGAGGCGCTGGCGGGTGGCCGATGAACGCCACCGCTGCCTACGCCCTGGTCCTGGTCCTCATCGGCGGACCCGTGGCGATGCTCTCGCCGTTCGTCATCGCTCGCCTGCTGGTCAACCAGCACGCCGACCAGGTTGCCGCCGACACCACCGCCCGCACCGCCCGCAAGGAGATCCGCCCGTGAACCTCACTTCGGTTGCCTCTCGCCTGAGCACCGGTCTCGTTGCCCTGGTCGCCGGCTACGCCTCGTTCTCCCACATCTTCGCCGTTGCCCGGTCGGCCGGTGAGCACGTCTCGGTTGCCGCTGTGCTCCCGCTGTCCATCGATGGGCTGATCCTGGTCGGCACGCTGGCGATGCTCGACGACAAGCGCAGCGGCCGGAAGCCTCGCCTGTCCGCTCGGCTGGCTGTGGCGTTCGGCATCATCGCCACCCTTGCCGCCAACATCGCATCGGCTCAGCCGACCTGGACGGCACGAGCAGTCGCCGCCGTCCCGCCGATCGCCTTCCTACTTGCCGTCGAGGTGCTGTCTCGGCGAGGCAAGCTGATTCACCCTGAGCCCGTCCAGCAGGTCAAGCCGGTCACCGCCGCTGAGCCGGTTGCCGTCGAGCCCGAGCCGGTCAAGGCTCAGCCGGTCAAGCGGACCACCGAGCCGAGCCGCAAGCCGGTTCCCCGGTCGCTCACGTCGGCTGACCGCGTGATGGCCGCTTGCCTGGCCGAGCCCGAGGCGAACAACGCCCGGCTTGCCGAGTTGGCCGGGGTAAGCCTGGCAACGCTCAAGCGGTACAAGCCGAAGCGGGTAGCGACAGGTTCGGCTTCCCCGGCGCAGCCTGCCGAGACCGTCGTCAACGGGCGTACGCCCGAGCTGGCCGGGGTGACGGCATGACCGAGCTTGAGCGGGCTCTCCGCAAGCTACAGCGCAAGCACACCGTGTCGCGGGTGGCCTACCGGTACCTCTCCGGTAGGCCGCTCAGCGGCAAGCCTGGCTACCCGTACCGCCACCGGGGACCGGGCCTGCTGGCCGGCTGGCAGCGTCAGATGATCCGGCTCAGCGTGCCGGCTACCGCTGCGCTGGCCGTGGCTCAGCCCGAGCAGGTCGGCTCACTGATCGGCTCCGCTGCGCTGGTGACCGGCTACCGGCTCAGGCGACGGTTCACCATGCGCCGGTTCAACCGGGAGTACGTAACGCCGACCCTGGCTGCCCTCGCCCCGGCGATGGGCCTACAGGCCGGCGTACGCCTGCACGTTGATCCGTCGTTGGGCAACCTCACTCCCCGGCTGGCGAAGCCGCTGAGCCCGGCTGAGACAGCCGTGCGGACCTGGTACGGCGAGCACGTCGAGCCGATCATCCGGTGGCTTCCTGAGCGCGCTCAGCGGGCAGCCTGGTCGGTGCAGCGCAAGGCCAAGCCGGTCACGTCCAAGCTGGCCGTGTTCCGCCGGCCCGTCGATGGCGACCAGGGTCCGCGTATCGAGCTGACCGCAGACACCCCGTACCTGACCAAGGAACAACGGCAGTTGGTGTCGTCCATCATCGGCAGCAAGATCCCCGTTGCCGACCTGGTCGAGTCATGGCACCAGGTCGGCCCTCGGGTGCGTGCCGTCTGGACTGTGCGCAAGCGTCCCCCGGCTCGGGTCGGCGTCGACCAGGTCGCCGAGCACCTGCCCCGGCTGGCCGAGTGGGAGTTCTACATCGGGCAGGGTGCGGGCGATCAGCCGGTGATCCTGTCCCTGCGGGACGACTCGCCGCACATCGCCGTATCGGCCGGAACGGGTGCGGGCAAGAGCGTGCTCGCCGAGTTGGTCGCCGTGCAGGTACTCGCCAGGGGTGGCCGGGTGGTCATCCTCGACCGCAAGGGCTCGCACCGTTGGGCACTCGGGCTGGCTGGCGTCGACTACTGCACCAAGCCGACGCAGATGCACGACGTGCTCGTGCGCCTGGCCGCGCTCGCCGATGAGCGGAACAGCTTGGCCATGCACGAGGCTGAGGACTGGGACCCCGGTCCGCGCGTGCTGGTCATCGCCGAGGAGCTGAACGCCACCATCGGGCAACTGGTCAACTTCTGGGCAGAGGCACGCGGCAAGGGAGACCCCAAGCGCTCCCCCGCCGTCTCCGCACTGGCTGACCTGCTGTTCATGGGTCGCAGCGCCAAGGTCAACGTGCTAGCCATCGCGCAGATGCTCACCGCTCGGGCCATCGGCGGACCCGAGGCGCGGGAGAACTTCGGCATCAGGTGCCTCGCCCGGTACACCGCGAACAACTGGAAGATGTTGGTGCCCGAGGCGGCCATGCCGCGCGCCTCGCGCACCCTCGGCCGGTGGCAGATCGTCATCGGCGGACAAGCCACCGAGACGCAGGTTGCCTACCTGTCTGCCAGCGAGGCTCGGGCGCTTGCATGTCCCCGGTCCCCGGAGACATCCCAGGTCAACGCCCTATCAAGCCCTGCCGGGGACTTCCTGACGCTGCGTCAGGCGGTAGATGCCGGAGTGCTCCCCTGGTCTCACGAGGCAGCCAAGAAGCGGCTACAGCGGGGAGTCGGTGAGGTGCCCAAGCCGCGAGGCAAGCAGGGGAACGCTGACCTGTACGCACGGCAGGACCTAGCTGTGTGGTCTGGGGCACCAGTAGCGAGGCGAGTAACCGACTGAGTACCCGGACCAATAAATCTCCGTCACCCTGTCGCAGCCTTCTGGGTGGTACGGGTAGCCTGCAACTTGATAGTAGAAGTCGCTACTAAGTCCGATGCGACTGGAGGAAGACCCCCGCCCCAGGTTTCCCAGGCCGCGAGGCGGAGGCCCTTCCCGCTTGATGTGGGCCTAGCTGACGGTCGTCAGTTGGGCCCGCATCCGTTTCCGGCCAGGGTTATCGCCAGGCCGGCGGCGTAGGTGAGCACCTTGAGTGCCAGTGCTACCCACTCCCCGACGTCCCGCCACCGGTTGGCGTTGGTCCGCCGGTCCCTCCTCGGGCCAGAAGGCCCCTTACGGCGCATGGTCACTCGCCATCCCTCCCGAGATCGCAGATCCGGGGGACCGTCCCCCGCGCGTCGGGGCGATGCCTGCCAGCCTTGATCTCGGTGACCAGGTAGGTCTGTTTCGTGCGCCGGAGACACCATAGCGAGCATGCCCACTGTCCGGCGTGACCAGGCACCTGATCGCACTAGCGTACGAACCCTCCTCCCGTACCCTTCTGAGGGTTGAACAGGGGGAGCGGCACCGCCCCGACGCCTGAACTCTGAAACATAAATCACGCTCGACACGCCTGGACTGTGCGCTATGCCTGGTTGTGCACGCAGCGACGGTTGAACCTCGGACAGCAGGAAGCGCCGGTCACCATCGTGGGATGGCCGGCGCTTCCTGCTGTGCTGGGGCAGTCGATCGCAACGCTCAGCCTCGCCCGCCTCTCACGCGGACTCGATTGCGGCTTCCGCACGATCGAGGTAGTCCCACCACTCTTCATCCTGACGATGGCAGGAGGCCAAGAGGTTCGCCGCCGAGACGAAGGCAAGGATGATGACGCTCTCGCTCGGCAGTTCGTCGGCGAACGGCTCACCGTTCACCAGCTTGCGGAGGAACGTGCTCACTTCCGCCTGGGTGGCCTGAGCCCAAGGCTCTGCACGGGCGATCTCAACTGCAACCGCCTCGGTCTCCTGCTCGCTCGGCTTGCCGTTGTGGGTGTCCCGAAGAACGTAGAGCGTCACGGACAACGCGAGAGCTACTGCATCCTTGACGGCCTGGTCATCCGGGAACACCTTGAGCGCAGCGTCGAGCCTGTTGAAGTCCCGCTTGACAGCCGCGTCAAGCGCGCTGCGCACCAGCGGCTCAACCCGCTTGCTGATCTCCATCCCGCTCCTTCTCATCGCGTCGCTTGTTGAGCCATGACTTGCCGGCACCGACCGCCGCGCCAACCGCGAGAGCGGTTCCCACGATGGCCTTGGCTTGCACAGGCATGATCTCCGAGACGGTAGCCCACAGTGCACTACCTGTGGCAGCACCGAAACCCAGAGCTTCCGGCGAAACGCGCTCCTTCCGTGCCGGTGGCCCGGCTGGGTTGCGTTCGGCCCTATCGCGCTGCGCCCTCGACGCATCCGAAGCGTTCGGTGCCGCGCTCGGCACTGCCGGTCGCAGTTGCGGCGCTGCGATGGGTGGTTGGCCTGACCCGCTACCACCACCCTCACTCAGTTTCCCAGCGCTTGAACCTTGCTGATGGTGGTCTGTACCTGCTGCTTCGCTGCGGGCGCACGTCCGGCGATCTGCCCGACCGCCTCCACCAACTGGTCGATCTGCCCCGTGAGCTGACCTGAACTGCCCTGCAACGCACCGGCCACAAGCTGCCTGGCCTCTGCGGCATCCTGCCTCGCCGCAAGTAGCTTGGCCTGCGCCTCGTCCAGCTTTCGCGTTGCAGCAGTCAACTGCGCGATGATCTGTGCCGCACTCACATGCCCTCCCCCTGATGCCAGCGCCCGGCACACTCACCGAGCGTGATTAGTCGGCAGCAGCTTACGCAAGGTGACCTCACGTATGCATGCCCGTGACTGCCGCTAGCACCCAAGATCATGCAGCGCAACCCTGCGCAGCCTCCAAGGCAAGAACCCGACAGCCCGCTACCGTGTGGCTGGACGGCATGGAACGCTCGCGCGATGGCGCGACGCAAGATCGAGACGGGGCAGTGGTTGAACAAGCTCTACTACGGCGACAACCTCGATGTTCTGCGCGAACATATACCGTCGGAATCCATAGACCTTGTATATCTTGATCCCCCCTTCAACTCGAATCGCTCATACAACGTCCTCTTCAAGGAGAAGGGCGGCGACGAGGCGCAGGCGCAGATCGAAGCGTTCGATGACACGTGGACTTGGAGCCATGATGCCGAGGCGCTGTACATCGACTTGCTAAACGGGGATGCGCCTAACGCGGTCAAGGATGCACTTGAGGCTATGCGCAAGCTGCTCGGCGACAACGACGTTCTCGCCTACTTAGTCATGATGACTGCTCGACTTATCGAACTGCGCCGCGTCCTGAAGCCGACCGGCTCGCTGTACTTGCACTGCGACCCAACAGCTAGCCACTACCTCAAGATTCTGCTTGATGCCATCTTCGATGCTCGAAACTTCCGTAACGAGATTATCTGGCAACGCACCAACCCTAAGGGGTTGATGACTCGCAGGCTACCCAACAACCATGATGTGATCCTGGGCTATGCGAAGTCGGAAGATAGCCTCTGGAACGAGGATGCCGTATTTCAGCCCTACGATGAGAACGACCTAGATGAACGTACGAAGTCGAAGTATCGCTACCGCGATCCCGATGGTCGTCTCTACCGACTCGCAAGCCTCCTAAACCCCAACCCGGATCGCCCCAACCTCACCTATGAATTCCTGGGAGTTACGCGGGTGTGGAGGTGGACCAGAGAGCGGATGCAAGAGGCGTACGAGCAAGGAATCGTTGTGCAGACCGCGCCGGGCCGGGTTCCACAGATGAAGCGCTACTTGGAAGAGCAGCGCGGTCGTCCTATCGGCGACATCTGGACCGACATCCTGCCGATCAATTCGCGGGCAGCAGAACGTCTCGGTTATCCAACCCAGAAGCCACTAGCCCTTCTAGAACGCATCCTCGCCATGGCATCGAGTGAGGGGAGCGTTGTCCTAGACCCCTTCGCGGGCTGCGGTACAACTATCGATGCCGCCCAGAAGCTCGGCCGCCGGTGGGTCGGCATCGACGTGACAACGCTCGCTATCGACTTGATCGATGCCCGGCTGCGCCACACGTACGGTGAGGGAATCCGCAAGACCTACGAGGTCCTGGGTATCCCCCGAGACCTCGCAGGGGCCCAAGCCCTCGCCAAGCGCTCGCCGTTCGAGTTCGAGCGCTGGTGCGTAATGACCATCGACGGTCAGCCGAACGAGAAGCAGGTGGGGGATCGCGGCATCGACGGCGTGATCAGGTTCCCGATCGACGGCAAGGGTAACTCTGACAAGATCCTCGTTTCAGTCAAGGGCGGCGCGACCAATCCGGGACACGTACGGGACCTGATCGGGACAGTGCAGTCTCAACGGGCCGGGATGGGTGTCTTCATCTGCATGAACAAGCCCACCAAGGCGATGGCCGAAGCGGCGAACCACAGTGGTCTGTACGTACACCCGGCGAACGGCCAGAAGTTCCCGAAGGTGCAACTCATCACCGTCGAAGAACTACTTCAAGGAAAGCGGCCCACGCTGCCCAACACCCTGTTGCCCTACTTCCAGGCACAGAAGCGAGTCGACAAGGGCGACCAGGGCACGCTGTTCGGCTGATCAGGGGCAAGGAGTGCAGCATGGGCACCATCAAGAGCAACCGCCGCGAAGAGCGAGCCGCAGCCGAGGCCGCAGCCTGCGAAGCATGGATTCAACGGCAGCTTGCCAAGGCTCCTACCCCAACGTGGGAGCAGTGGGAAGCCGCCAACGCGATCCTCGGCATCAAGGTTCAACCTCGGGAGCGGACGACGGGAGAGGCCGAGGGTTAGCGCCGGCAGCGCCGCTGGTCCTCCGCCTCTCTCTCGGCGGCAGCCTCGCGGCGACAAGCGTCGACGTGGGCCTGGGCGATGATCTGCCAGAACTTCTCCCAACATTCGGCCTTGGTCGGCACTCGCATCTCCCTTCGGGTGGGGGTATGACCCCTTGCGCAACGATTCACCGACCGCCAAGTGATAGCAGCGGAGATCGCGCGCAGCCCCAGGGAACTTTAGAACCAACCCCCTCCAGAGGGCCCTGGACGACCTTACCCAGGGCCCGTAGTGGGTTGCGTTACCTCTATCGTCCGCGCATCTGGCGGGCCCACTCCACGAATCCCCGAGCCATCCTCAGGTAGCTGGCTCTCTGGTCTGCGCTGAGCCTCGAATCTTGCGCAGCCTTGAGCCAGCCTTCCGCGTGGTCGCGGAGCACCTTGTACGCGAGGTCGTTCACCGGTTCGCACCGTCCTCCGCCTCGGCGATGGCGGTATCGAGGTCGTCAAGGGTCAGCTCACGGGGTGCCGGGGGCGGTGGCGGCTCGATGGCCACGCGCAGACGTAGCCGGTCGGCCGGCGGGATGATCACGCCGCGCAGTAGCCGGTCTACGGTGTCCAGCGCGACGGCGCTCTTGCCCTTGGTGCGTCCTCGGCTGGCGTACTCGCCGTTGAGATAGGCGCTCAGCTCGCCGAAGCAGAACTTGGCGTACGCCCAGTCAACGCCGGTCATGATGCCGGCTTGCGGGGAGTCCATCAGTGCCGACCACATCTCGCGCGCCGTCTGGTGCCACTCGGGGTCGGCGGCGGGGATGAGTACCTGAGTCTCGGCGCGCAGCACAATCACTGGTGCGGCGTTTCGTTCGGCCCGGACCTGGTCGCGCTCGCGGCTGTAGTCGTCGTGGCTCCTCATGCGGCCTGCCCAGGGATATCGCCCATGCTCACGACTAGGTCGGTCTGGCCGTCGACGACCGACACGACAGCCGACTCAACCCACGGGGAGCCCTCGACGTACTGCATGTTGAAACCGCCGCCAGGGTAGAAGTTTCTCTGCGGCTTGCCGATGATCCGCTCCAACTCCTGCCGGAACAGGTCCGCCGGGAGCACCTGACCCGCCGGGGTGGCGATGCGGACGCGGGCAACGCCGCGCATCTTGCCGTTGTCGGTCACGGTGTCGTACCCGGCCGGCACCAGGCTGCCATCCTTATCCTGGGTCATCATCTGAACGCCCCAGATGTAGATGGTCGGGCTGGTGGTGGTCGCCGGCTCGCGCCAGTCGGTCGAGTTGACCGAGACGGCGAAGCCGTGCAGGCCGAGCACCAGGTGGTTCGCGTCGATGGTGTCGGCCAGGTGCTGCTTGATCGTGATGGCCACGATGATCACACTCCTCACGTGTGTTGGGGTTGCTCGTAAAGCGACATGGACACGGGCTCAGCAAGCCCGCTCAGATGCTCTGAGGGGCGCTCAGATCCCCGTGCCCACGACACGGATGGGGCCGCTCTGATCCGCTGGCAGGAGGCCGCTGAGCAACGGGGCAGGGCACTCCGCGGAGTACCCCGCCCGATCGCTCCGTCAGGCAGCGGCCTTGCTGACCAGGGTGAAGGTCGCCTTGACCTTGGCGTGCGCAGAAATCCGCTTGGCCGTGTCGGCCGGAAGCAGCTCGACGCCAGTGACGTCCGCGCTCTCCACTCGGCCGACGCCGGGTACGAAGGCGCCCTTCTGCTTGGCGATCGTCTCCTTGGTTCGGTCCGCGAGCTGTTCGAGGCCGTAGTAGCCGCTCACCTCGAAGTCGGCCCGGACGGTACGCCGGATCAGGTCGCCGTCGCTGGTCTGACTAACCAGCTCATGCGACGGAACATAGACGTGGACGTTGTTGACCGTCGCGCTTCCGCCCGCGTTCAGCCCAGTGATCATGCCGCCTGCCCACTGGTCACGAACCGTACGCTTACCGCCAGCGCTCACCATCTCCTGCGCGACGTTGAACGCCACTTCCGCGACCTCGGCGCTGGACGGCTCGTCGGACGAGATGACGGGGATCTCTGGCCTGACATCGCTCAGCATGATCCGGACCCCGCAACCATCGGGCCGGTTGTTGACCATCACCGTCACATCGGCGACGCTCTTCTGATCGATGAGTTCGGCGAGCGCCTTGCGCACCTGGTCACCGGTGAACGGCGCACCCTTCGGCACCACGATGGACATGTAAACGGTCCCGGCGAGGATGCCCGTCGCGAGGTCGGCCCGCGTCGGCTCCGACTGCCAGAGGTAGACCGCCGGCACAGCCGGCTCTACCGGGGGCTGCGGCACGACGGAGATCGGGAAGCCATAGAGCCCGAAGTCGAAGACGTTCTTCTCGATGATCTCCCGCAGCCACTCCGCCAACGTCGGGTTAGCCTGCGCATCGGCGAGATCCACGGCGCGCTCAGCTTCGGCGAGGGCCTTGCGGGCGGAAGGGATCAGGCGCTTCGCCCGGTCGGCGGCGAGGTCAGCGGTTGCCATGTCGGAGACCGAGATGGTCTCGTCACCGATGTCGAGTCGGTCGCGAAGATCCTCCGCCGCCTCCTGCGCCTGGGCGTACTCCTCCTCCCGCCGGACAAGCAGATCCCGCGCTTCGGCGAGGCGGGTGCGGGCATCGGCGAGAGCGTCGGCGAGGGTGGGAATGGTGGTCTTGTTCTTGGTAGTAGCCACTGGTGGTGATCCTTCTTCCGTTCGATTCAGAGCGGCCAGTCGGCCGCTCATGAGGGGTTACAAGCCCTGAGGGCATGCGAGAGGTGCCGGCCTCCGGCCGGCGTCCTTCCGTGTTGGGTGTGCTGAGTGCCGACCTCCGGCCGGCGTCTCCTGACTCCGCTGGCGATGGCCCCTCCGGGGCCTCATCTCCTCGCCGCTGCCTGGCAAGTCTGCGCAGCGGTACGCACCGCAGCGGCGCAGCGCGAAGCGGGTGCCGGGCGGTAGGGCCTACGGCGTTGCCTGCATCGCCACGGCCCAGGGGTCTTCATCCTCGGCCGGCTTGAAGTTCTCGACGTTGTTAGGGAACTGACTCGGCTTGGCGAGGATGCCGATGGGCAGAGTAGAAGCAGATAGGGGCAGATAGAGAGCAGATGGTGTCGACGGGGCCGACATGTCATGTCGATCCGGTCGACAAGTGATGTCGACGGGGTCGACATGTTCAGTCGATGGCACCGACAGCGGCTGTCCCGACATGTCGACGAGATCGACATGCTGAGTGTCGACGGGGTCGACATGTTCGGTCGGCTCTTGCCGTAGCCAGATGTCTACCCGTCGCCGGTTCGGTCGATCGACCCTGGCGAAGTACCGAGAAACCTGCGGACGCTCGACCAGTTCCGACATGCTGCCTCGGTCGCACTTCGCGGACCCAGCGAGCCGGGACAGGCTGCGCTTCACCTTGAAGCTGGCGTTGTCAGTCCCGATCGCCGCTGCGACCAACACTGCCTTCTCGCGAGTGTCGAGGCTGTCGTCAGCCATGACGCAACGGATGAAGTCCAGGGGGCGGAAGTGGCTCTCCACTCTCTGCTTGCTCACTGGGTCTTCACCCTCTCGGGAATCGTCATGATCCACACGTCGCGGTCGACTGGAATCAGCCAGCCCTTGATGGTCAGCGCGTCTACGTCCTCGCGCACCTGGTCCACGGTCATGCCCGTGTCTCGCGCCCACTCTTCGAGAGTCAAGCGGAACGGTGGGCTGACTCTTGCCGTCGCCGGCTTCCGGCTTCGCTTGCGGCTCACTGGTCGGTCACCTCCTGATCTCGTCTGCCGCTGGGAAGTAGGCGATGCCGTTGGGGGCCCGTCTGTTCGCTGCGCCGCTGATGCTCCGGTACCACTGCGCAAGCTCCGACGGACCGTCGTTGCCGATGTCCAAGGAGTCGAGCCCTCCGGAGAGGTCCGGTGATGCGACCGGCTCTCGGCTGCGCTCGATCCGCTCGGCTTCCCGTGCCAGCCGCACGGCCTCTACATGCTCGCCTCGCTCGGCTTCCAGCGCCTCAGCGATGGCAACGGCCCGGTTGATCCTGGCGTCACTCACCGGCATGCCGTCCGGGCCCGCGCTTCAACCTCCGCCAGGGGGTATAGAACCCTCCCAAGGTGCTTGATGTAGCGCATCGTTGAGCGTCCCTCGCTGCGCTGGTTGATCAACGTGCGAGCACTGAGGCCAAGGCGCTTCGCCGCCGTCAGCGTGTCCAGATAGGCGACGCCATCCACTACGTGCACTGCTGACTACTCCGTTCCGCCCTCGTTGCGGGCATGGGTTGGGGCGGCCATAGACGGCCGCCGTATCGTGAGGTGAGGTAAGACCTGGCCTACCGGCGCGAGGTCAAGAGAAGCGCCACGGCGACGAGGCCGAAGCGCTCTCTATATACGTATGTGTTCACTAACGCCTGAGCTGCGGTTATGCGGCTGTCGACTGCCATGCCCCGCGCTTCATCAGCTCGTGATGGAACGGGTTTACGCACTCGGCCTGGGCGCAGACTCGCTTGGCCACCCGGCGGCAGTCAGGACTACCGCCCTGGAGCAGGCTCCAGAGCACGCGCGTAACGCCTTGACGCTTGCCCATCAGTCGCACGATGGCTCGCCCATCGGAGTTGTGCGCACCAAGCCAGAACCAGTGTGAGGCGCGATGCGAACGGAGGTCGGCGAGGCTGTCAGCGGTTCCGTCGAGGGCGTCAACCCACAGCCGGCGTACCAGGTTGGCCCGCCAGGCGTAGCGATCCTGTAGATGATCCTGCGCGGGCGGAAGGCACACCATGTCGGCTGGGTAGAGGCTGCGGTACGTCGGCACCCTCACCGCTGGCCCGACAGCAGACCGCGCAACTTGGCGCGCTGTAGAGGGGTGAGCGGGGGTGCAGCGTCGGCGATGCGCTGTGCGATCTCGTCAAGTGAAGACACAGAAACCCCGGCATCAGCCGGGGCGTTCAAGGTGGAGCTGTAGTACACGGGGAGTGATCCCCTCTCTGCGGCTGAGCCCGCCGGTCGGGCTCCTCAGGTGCTCCCCTCTGCTGTCGTCTGCCATCACCTCTCGGCTGGTCGATGGCGCTGCGTTGTCCGCCGCGAGGTGCGAACGGACCACTAACTATGGTGATCAATTTCGGTTCGGTCAACAGGCCGTGGCTGGGCTCACACAGTGAGGGCTACACCAACCCGCGCTGCGCCCATGTCTGCGAGTCACCCCGCCACCGGGAGTTGCCAAGTCTTGCAGGGTCGAGCTTCCGCGCACCCCGGTACGTCTTGCCGACGCGCAACTCAAGCAGGAGTGACACCACCTCGCGTTGCTGGCCGATGGTCAGCCGCTTCCACCTCTGCTCAGCGCCGGGCCCGACCAAGTCGCGGACCAACGGAGGCACCTCAACGTGTTCTGCACGGCGATCGGCATCATCTATCTCGGCGAGTAACTTCCGCTCGATGGAAGCGAGACCGCCGGGAGTGATCTCGTTCCGTGCGGCTGCGGCGTACCACTCTTCGAGCCGAGCCCGCTTCTCTGCGGCTTCCTGCCGAGCCTTCTCTACCTCGCCCACGTCCTCCGGTGGAGCAAGCAGGTCGAGCGCATCCGGTCGGGACAGCCGAGCCATGAGCACGGCCACCACGAACTGCTCAAGAACCGTCGTCTTCACCGACACGCAGAACCGTTCAGCGCACAGGTAGGCATAGTGCGTGCGGTTCTTCTGCACCCGCATCCGTCCGTCACACAAGTCGCAGACAGCGGCACCTGAGAGCAGGTGGCGAACGGCCGTGTCTCGCTGCGTCTTCCGGCGAGGGTCGGTCAGGATCGACTTGCACACGGCATACGTCTCTGCATCGAGCAGGGGTGGCCAGTCGGCGTCGCCAACGATCTTCCCGAGGTGTACCCGCTTGCCGATGTATCCGGGGTTCTGCAACATGCGGCCGATCTGGCTGAGGCTCCACCCCTTCGTGCCTCCCCTTGGGGTGGGAATGCCTCGGGCGTTGAAGTCCTGCGCAATCGAGTAGCAGGCTTCCCCGCTGGCTACCCGCCGAGCGGCCTCACGGATCACCTCGGCGTGCTCCTCGTGGATGACTTGAGCGACGTACTGCCCGCCGTTCCCATACACCCGGCGGTACCCGTAAAGCAGCCGGCCGTGTGGCTTCCCTGCCGCAGCGTTGGCGAGCACCGCGCGTATCACCCGGTCTCGGGTCACGTCGGCTTCCCGCTCGGCGAGCAGAGCGTCAAGGGCAGTGGTGAAGCGGTCATCGGTCCGGCTCAGGTCATACAGCCTGCCCGAGTAGCTGTAGCCGATCCCCTGCTCCGCACAGAGCTTGCGCAGCGAGAGGTACGCCTCAAGATCCCGCTGCGCCCGGCTGCCCTCCCACATCACCAGCACGTCAGCCTTGCCCGCTTCAAGGTAGGTGCGTAGAGCCTGATACTGCGGGCGCTCCCTCTTCGCATAGCGGCTGGCTGAGCGGTCGTTGTCGGAGAACACCCGCACGACCTGCCAACCTTCCCGCTGGCAGACTGCACGGCAGTCGGCTTCCTGCTCATCGACGCTACGGCCGATGTTGTTCGGGTCGGATGACACCCGCGTGTAGATCACGGCTCGCATGGCCTGGTAACCTACCACTACCTCCAAGAGACGTTCGCACCGGACACCGCGTTCAGGTGCGTCATCCCGGTGGCGCGGAAGTCCTCCGCCACCGCGTCGGGCAGCCGGCTGGTGTCCCCGACGACAAGGCCGGGCAACAGGCCGCCCGGCTCGTCCGGCAGCGGTGCGCACGCCTGCTGGAGGCCGGCGCGGAGTCGACCGGCCGCGCGTTGCAACGCCGAGGGAGCACCCAGTCGGGCCGGTGCGCCCACGGCCATCAGGACCGCACCGGTGAGGTCGCCGCCGCGCGGCTCGGCCAGCCGGCCGTCGGCGGTGAGCCGTTGCCCGGGCAACAGCCCGCGCCAGGCCGGATCGTCTGCGAGCACCAGTACCCGCGCCGGTACGGCGATCCGCTGGCCCTGCGGCCCGGTCAGGGCCACCAGCCTGGCCGGCACCAGCAGGGTCGGTGGACGGCCCACGATGCCGCCCCGCACCGGCCTGGGATCGTCCCGGACGACCAGTTCGGCGCTGACCCGGGCCCGTTCGTCGACCAGGGCACGCAGTGGACCCGCGTCCCGTACGGTCAGCCGCGCCGAGGTGGCCGCCCCGCCGCAGACCACGCCGATCAGGATCGCCACCACCACCCAGCCGTGGCGACGCACGGTCGGGCCGGGTCGCCCGGCGAGGCCGAACAGGTGCAGGGTCGCCGCCCCGGCGAGACCTGCCGCGACGACGGCGAGCAGCAGCGTCCGTCGGGCATCGAGATGCAGCCCCGCCAACGCGGTGAGCCAGGCCGCCACCGCCAGCCCCGCCGTGCGGAGGTCGGGTGCTCCCCCACCGGTCACGACTGCGGGGGTTCCGGCCGACACGCCGACCGAGGCGGTCGACGCCCTCACACCGTCACCAGGTCCTTGAGCTGCTCGTACCGGGCGTCGCCGATTCCGGTCACCTGACGCAGGTCGCCGACGGATCGGAAGCCGCCGTGCTGATCGCGGTACTCGATGATCCGCTGGGCGAGCACCGGACCCACCCCGGGCAGCGTTTCGAGCTGCGTCGAGGTCGCGGTGTTCAGGTTGACCCGCCCACCGGTGCCGGGGCCGCCGCCCGGGAGCGGGCCGGCCCCCGGACCCGCCGCACCCGAGGGCACCGGTACGCCGACCAGGATCAGCTCGCCGTCGCTGATCTTGCGGGCCGGGTTCAGCATCGCCACGTCCACCCCCGGCAACGCACCTCCGGCGGCGTCGAGGGCGTCGGCCACCCGCGCGCCGGCTGCCAACCGCACCAACCCGGGCCGGCGGACCTTACCGGCGACGGCGACCACCAGCTCACCGGTCGAACCTGCCGTCGGCCCGCCCGGCTCGTGGCCGGGCCCGACGGATGAGGCCGGTGTCCCGGCGGTGCCGGTCTCGGCGACCACCGGCTCCACCTGAGGACGGGACCGCCAGGTCCAGACGCCCGCGGCGAGCACCACGAGCACGGCGACGGCCGCGAGCGCCCGCACTCCCCGCCGCCCCGGATCGAAGGCACTCGGCCCCGGAAGAGGGCTGGCCGGCACCTCGTCGACCGTCCGCCCTCGTCCGACGTCGACCGGTGCCTCGTCGCTGGCCCCAACCGGACCACCGGTCCGAACGGGACCGCCGGTCCGAACCGGCCCGCCGTCGCGAACCGGACCCGTGTCACCGGCGCGGGTGGCGGCCTGGACCGGCAGCAGCACGGTCGGCCACTGCGTGACCGGCGGCGGCACCCCGTCGGCAGTCCCGGCGAGCGGTGGCCGGCCGACGGACGGAGGCAGGTCAACATCCGACGGCCGCCCGACGGACGGAGGCAGGTCAACATCCGACGGCCGCCCGACGGACGGAGGCCACCCGGCGAGGGCCGGCGTCCGGTCGTCACCCGGCCACGGCGATGCCGCCTCGTCTGCCGGTCGGTCCAGCGTGCCGGGCATCAGGTGCCACAGTCGCCGCCGGACCGCCATCTCCTCGTCCTCGTCCCTCGACACGGCGCGAGGTTAGGGCGGCGAGGCACCGCCAGGCGCACCGAGCCGGTCGACCTGTGGACAGCGCGAGGCTCTGTGGACAGTGCCCTGATCATGTCTCGGATCTGCTACGGCCGTCGCCTTGGCGGTACGTGGTCGGCTCGCCCGACGATCGCGGACCCCGGCAGGTGACCGGCCCCTCGGTCCACGTCGCCGACAACCGCATCCTCCCGGCCGCCACCAGGGCGGTGCGCCAGGCGCGTGGCCGGTTCAGACGCGCTCGGGTCAGTCCGTGCGCGCCTGCGGGTCCAGACCGAGGACGGCGCGCCCGCCGTCGACCGGCAGGGTCACCCCGTTGACGAAGCCCGCCGCCGGCGAGAGCAGGTACGCGACCGCCTCCGCCACGTCCTGCGGCTGCCCGATCCGGCCCACCGGGTGCAGTCGGGCCAGCTCCGCCTCGATCCGCCGCGCCTGGTCCGGCTCGGACTCGGCGAGGAACGCCTCGTGTCGTTCGGTGGCCACCGAGCCGAGCGCGACCGCGTTGGCTCGGATGCCGTGCCGGCCGTACTCGACGGCCAGCGCCCGGGTCAGCCCCTCCACCGCCGCCTTGGCGGTGGCGTACGGCAGGCAGCCCGGCACCGGCCGGTGCGCCTGGTGTGACGAGACGTTGACCACGGCACCAGCGGTGCCGGCGGCGAGGAAGCGGCGGACCGCGGTGGCGGCACCGACCACGGCGGGACGCAGGTTGCGGGTGATCAGATCGACGACCTCGCCGACCGGCGCGTCGTGCACCGAGGCGTCGCGGAACACGGCCGCGTTGTTCACCCATCCGGTGAGCGGGTCGAAGCGCTCCGCCAGGTCGGCGGCCCGCCCGGCGACGCCCTCGTCACCGGCGTCACCGACCACCGCCGCGAGGTGATCGGCCCGGACGTGCCCCGCCACCCAGGCCAGTGCACCCGGATCGCGCTCGACCACCACCACCGTCCAAACCGTGGGCGAGCAGGCTCTCCACGACGCCCCGCCCGACCCCGCGCCCCCCACCGGTCACCACACAGGACATCCGTCCCACCTCCCCGACCCGGCCCTGGGTCGATCCTCGCCCACCGAAGCCACAAGCGACGAAGCGGGGCGCGCCGGTTCGCCCGCCGGCGCCGAGCGCCGGCGGACCGCTCGACGGCCTGGCGGTCAGTGCCCCTGACGTCCAGGCAGGTCCGCCGCCGGATGCTCCGACGCACGATGGATCACCACGCAGGCGAGACCGGGACCGACATGCACCGCGACGGCGGCACCGGCCTCGGAGACGTAGGTGTCGCGCAGCCGATCGCCGAGCCGGGCGGTGAGCGTGTCGACGAGTTGCTCGGCCCGCTGCGGCGCGTCGAGGTGGTGTACGGCCAGGTCCACCGGCCCGTCGCCGGCCGCCTCGACGGCGAGGTCCACCAGCCGTGCCATGCCCCGACTGGCGGTGCGGACCTTGTCCCGCAGCACGATGCGTCCCTCGGGCATGTGCAGGATGGGCTTGACCGACAGTGCGGTGCCGAGCAACGCCTCGGCCGCGTTGATCCGTCCGCCCCGACGGAGGAACTCCAGCGTGTCGACGTAGAAGTGGATGCTGGTTCGCCCGACGGCCGCTACTGCCGCGGCGCGTACGCCGGCCAGGTCGGCGCCCCGGGCGGCGGCCCGGGCCGCCGCGATCGCCGGGAAGCCGAGACCCATCCCGCAGGAGCGGCTGTCGACCACGCTGACCCGGTCGCCCAGGTCGGCGGCGGCCAGTTCGGCGGCCTCGACCGTGCCGGAGAGCCCGGCCGACAGGTGCACCGAGACGACGCCCTCCGCTCCGGCCGCCAGCAGCTCCCGGTAGGTGCGGGAGAACTGCTCGGGCGACGCGCGGGAGGTGCTCACCGACACCCGCCGCGCGCGAAGCGCCCGGGTGGCGTCCGCGGGGAAGGTCTCGACCCCCTCCAGCCCTTCGACGCCGGCCAACACCACGGTCAGCGGCACCACGGTCAGCCGGTGCTCCCGCACCAGCTCGGGTGGCAGGTAGGCGGTGGAGTCGGTGACGACCGCGACTGGCATGCGGGCACCGTAGCGGATCAAGCTGGGCGACGGCCGGACCGCGTCCGCTCAGACCGGTTCGGCGGAGACCGGGACGACCGCCGCGCCGGTGCCGGTTCCGGCGGCGGGCACGTCCATCGGGCCGACGTTGTGGGCGCGCAGGTGCCAGCCGCGTTCCACGTCGTGGCGCAGCTCCGTCCAGTGACAGTTGCGCAGGGAGCCGACGGTACGCAGCACGTGGCGCTCCCAGCCGAGCAGGTGACCGCAGCCCTGACGGGCCGCGGCACCGTGGGTGGCCACCACGACAGTGCCCCCCGGCACCTCGTCGGCAGCCTCCTGCAGGGCGGTGCCGATGCGCTTGGCCAGCTCGTCAAGCGGTTCGATGTCCGATCCCGGATCGGGATCCCCGGCCCGAAAGCGGGCGTACTCCTCGGGGAACCCCGCGGCCACCTCGGTGAGGAACATCCCCTGCCAGTTGCCGAAATGCCGCTCCCGGAGCCGGGCGTCGGAGCGTACCGGCAGGCCGGTCAGCGCGGACAGCGCGGCGGCGGTGTCCGCGGCGCGACTCAGGTCGCTGGCGACGAGGGCGTCCGGGCGCAGCGCGGCCAGCAGCGGCGCGGCGGCGCGGGCCTGTTCCCGGCCGAGATCGTTCAGGGGTACGTCGGTCTGCCCCTGCACCCGGCTGGCGGCGTTCCAGTCGGTGTTGCCGTGCCGCCAGATGATCAGCCTGGTCACTCGCCCGATCCGGCGGAGGCCTCGGCCGGGGCGAGATCCCGGTCGACGAACGGGATCGTCGGGCAGTCTTTCCAGAGCCGGTCCAGGGCGTAGAACTCGCGTTCCTCGGTGTGCTGCACGTGCACCACGACGTCGACGTAGTCGAGCAGCACCCAGCGGCCGCCGCGTTCGCCCTCCCGCCGCACCGGCTTCGCCTTCTCCGGCAGGTCGAGCAGGGCTTCCTCGATGGCGTCGACGATGGCCAGCACCTGGCGTTCGTTCGGGGCCGCGGCGAGCAGGAACGCGTCGGTGATGGCGAGTTGGTCACCCACGTCGATGATGACGATGTCCTGAGCCTTCTTGTCGGCCGCGGCCTGGGCGGCGACGATCGCCAGCTGGTGAGCGCGTTCGGAAACTGTCACCGTTCTCCTTCGATCAACCGTGCGATGCCTCCAGCCTCTCACACGGCCCGGATTCCCGACTCACCAGTTTCAGCCGGAAAGAGGGATGAAACGGTCAAATCACTCCCGGTACAGTCGCCGTTTCGCGATGTACTGCACCACACCGTCGGGCACCAGATACCAGACCGGTTCGCCCCGGGCGACCCGCGCCCGGCAATCGGTGGACGAGATGGCCATGGCCGGGACCTGCACCAGACTGACCGTGTCGGCGGGCAGGTGCGCGGCGGTCAGCGCGAAACCCGGCCGGGTGACCCCGATGAAGTGGGCCAGCTCGAAGATCTCGTCGAGATCCTTCCAGCTCAGGATGCGCTCCAGGGCGTCCGCGCCGGTGATGAAGAACAGCTGCGCCTTCGTCCCGTACTGGGAGCGCAGGTCACGGAGGGTGTCGACGGTGTAGGTGGGCCCGCCCCGGTCGATGTCGACCCGGCTGACCTGGAACCGTGGGTTGGACGCGGTGGCGATCACGGTCATCAGGTAGCGGTCCTCGGCCGAGCTGACCGGCACGTCGGCCTTCTGCCACGGCTGCCCCGTGGGCACGAAGATCACTTCGTCGAGGCCGAACCGGTCCGCCACCTCGCTCGCCGCCACGAGGTGCCCGTGATGGATCGGATCGAACGTCCCGCCCATGATGCCGATCCGCCGGATGTCTTCCTCCACTCCATGATCCTAGGGCGTGTCCGGGCGGAGCCGGGCCGGGCCGACGCTCCACACCCGGCCCGGCTCCGGTGGTCACGCGGTCGTGGCCGCCACCGCCGTGCGCGCCACCAGGGCGCGGCGCAGGTCGTCGTCGGCGTCGGTGACCACCCGACGCAGCCCCGGCGTGAGGTCGTCGCGGGCCAGCAGCGCCGCGGCCGCCTCCCGGGTCGGTTGGGACACCGCGTGGCGGGGGAAGGCCAGCTTGGCGACCTCGTCGGCCACCCAGGGCGTACGCAGCCGCGCGGCGGCCGGCATGTCGGCGAAATAGCTGGCCACGTAGGCGCTCGTCAGGTCGGCCTGCTCGGGCTGCCAGAAGCCCTCCGCCGTCGCCTCGACCAGCCGATTCGACAACTCCGTGTTCGACACGATGATCTCCCACGCGGCCCGCTTGGCGGCGGGCTCGGGCAGGGCCGCACGGCACCGGGCGGCGCGCTCGGCACCGGTGGCGCTCGGGTCGGCCGCCGCCTCGGCCGCGATCTCGGCCGCACCGGCGGCACCGAGGACCACCAACCGGCCCAGCAGCGTCCACCGCAGCTCGGTGTCGACGGCCAGCCCGGCGGGGACGGCCCGGCCGGCGAGCCAACCGGTGAGCAACTCCGCGTCGGTGCTCGCGGCGATCAGCCCTCGAGCGGCGGCGAGTTGCAACGACTCCCCCGGCGCGGCGCCGTCCAGCAGCCGACGGCAGGACTCGGCGATCCGGGCCAGGGCGGACTGTCGCGCCAGCGGGTCGAGATAACGATCGACGAGCGAGCGACTCATCGCCAGCACGTCCTCGACGATGATCACTTCCGTCTCGGTGGGCAACGCCGCGACGATCAGGTCGACCAGACCGGTGACCGGCCGCTCCCCGTCGGTCGCCGCGTCCAGCGCTTCACCCCAGAGCAGGGCGCGGGTCAGCGGGTCGGCCAGGCGGGGCAGCAGCAGTGGCACCGCGTCGGCCGACGCGGCGTCGAGGCGGATCTTGGCGAAGGTGAGGTCGCCGTCGTTGGGTAGCAGGACCGCTGCCGCCGGCTCCCCGGCCAACCCGTCGAGCCGGGCCCGACCGTCGTCGGTCTTCGGATCGAGGTCGACCTCGAACCGCTCGGCGGTGCCGTCCACGGCGTAGCGGCCCACGCCGACGCGGTGCGGACGCAGCACCGGATGCGTCGGCGGCGCGGTCTGCGCGATCACGACCTCGTCGTACCGGCCCTCGGCGTCCACCGCCACCTCGGCCCGCAGCGTGTTCACCTGCGCGGTCCGCAGCCAGGATTCCGCCCAGTCGGTCAGCTCCCGGCCGCTGCTGGCGGCCAGGCTCTCGAGCAGGTCGGCGAGGGTGGCGTTGCCGAAGCGGTGCCGGGCGAAGTGGTCGTTGAGGCCGGCCAGGAAGGCCTCGTCACCGAGCCACGCCACCAGCTGCCGCAGCACGCTGGCCCCCTTGGCGTACGAGATGCCGTCGAAGTTGAGCAGCCCCTCCGCGGCGTCGATGACCCGCTCGGGCGCCACCGGGTGGGTGGAGGGGCGCTGGTCGGCGGCGTACCCCCACGCCTTGCGGCGCAGCGCGAACGTCGTCCACGCCCGGTCGAACCGGGTCGCCTCGGCCGTGATCCGGGTGCCGAGGTATTCCGCGAACGACTCGTTCAGCCACAGGTCGTCCCACCAACGCATGGTGACCAGGTCGCCGAACCACATGTGCGCCATCTCGTGGGCGATCGTGGTGGCCCGCAGCTCGCGTTGGCTGTCGGTGACCGCCGAGCGGAACACGTAGTCGTCGCGGAAGGTGACCAGGCCGGGATTCTCCATGGCACCAGCGTTGAACTCGGGCACGAACGCCTGGTCGTACTTGCCGAACGGATAGCGCTCGTCGAACAACTCATGAAACCGGTCGAGACACTGCTTCGTGACGGTGAGGATCTCCGCCGCGTCGGCGTCGAGATGCTCGGCGAGGGAGCGCCGGCAGTACACCCCGAGCGGAATTCCGTCGTGGGTGTCCCGACGGACGTGCCAGGGACCGGCGATCAGGGTGAAGAAGTACGTGGCGATCGGCAGGGTGGGGGCGAACTCCCAACGACCCGGTTCGGGGTTGGCCGCCAGTTCCGCGTTGGCCGCCACCGTCCAGTGCTCCGGCGCGGTCACCGACAACGTGACCGGTGCCTTCAGGTCCGGCTGGTCGAAGGCGGCGAAGACCCGCTGCACGTCGTCCAGGAACGACATCACGTAGAGGTAGGTCTCGCCGTCGGCGGGGTCGACGAAGCGGTGCATCCCCTCGCCGGTGTTCGTGTACGCCATCTCGGCCTCGACGACCAGCGTGTTTTCCGCCGCCAGGCCGGTCAGCGGCAGCCGGTTGTCGTCGAGCGTCGCGGGATCGAGGGCGGTGTCGTTGAGGCGTACGGCGTGCAGTTGCGCCGGCTTGACCTCGACGAAGGTGTCGGTGCCGGTGGCCCGGAACCTGATCGTGACGTGGGACCGGAACCGCTCACCGCCTCCGGTCAGGTCGAGGTCCACCTGGTAGGACTCGACGGTGATCGACGCGCCACGCGCGGTCGCCTCTGCACGGCTCAGGCTCGGCATCCGCTTATCCTGCCCGATGAGGGAACGAACCGGCTTCCCCATTTCCCCTGGTACTGGAGGACAGACCATGACAGCGCACCCCAAGGGTGACTTCGACCTCTCCCGGGCGGTCTGGCAGCGGGCCGAGGGCGACACCTCGGAGGCCGCGGTGGAGGTCGCCTTCGTCGACGATCTGATCGGCATGCGCAACTCCGCCGAGCCGGACGGCCCGGTGCTGGTGTTCACCCAGGCCGAGTGGGACGCCTTCGTCGCGGGCGCCCAGGACGGCGAGTTCGACCTGGACTGAGCGCGCCGGCGGGGTCCAGGGATGTCCGTCCGGCCCGGTGTTCCTGGACTCCGCGCTAACCACGGTCACCGTCGCCCCAACCGAGGCCACCGGGGCCGGGCGCGTGATGGAAACCGGCGTGGCCGGCGACATCGACACACCGTTCGGAGTCCGGCCCGAGGGCCCCGCAGAACAGCCGCTCGGCACGCTGCCAGGCGTCGGCCGGCGACAGCGCGGAGGCACCGATCGCCAGCTCGGGCCGGAGCACGCTCAACGCCTCGGCGTACCCGACCGCCACCTCGCGAGCGGTGACGAGATCCGCGGCGGTGAAGCCGAGATGCACGGTGAAATGGCGGTCGGGACGTGGGGGTCGGGGCGGCGGCGCCACCAGCGGCGGCCCGTCCCCGCCGAGCCTCCCGGCCTTCCACCGACGCCAGTACGCCGCACGGTTGTCCCGCATTCCGTCCTCCCCGTGGCACGCCGAACCGCCTGGCCGACGACGTATCGACGCCTCGGCCCGGCGGCCGGTTGACCACCGGCCAGGTCGACGACGACGCCGAACCCAGCGAACCAGGATTCCCCGGTCCTGGGAGGGGCCAGCGACCGGCCCGACGACACCGCCGCCCGGCTGCGCGGTTCATCGCCCGTGACCTGGGTAGGTACGCACTCTGCGACGATTGGACGGCCGGTCGGCGACGGCCGCGCCCCGGCAACAGGGAATCCGATGGCGACCATTCCGACGGACCGCGCTCCGGACAGCACCCTGGCCTTCCTGCGGGCCGGCTACCGGTTCGTGGGGCAGCGGTGCGACCGGTACGGCACCGACATATTCCAGACCCGGCTGCTGCTGGAACCGACGATCTGCCTACGCGGCCGGGCCGCCGCCGAGCTCTTCTACGACGCCGACCGGTTCGTGCGCGAAGGTGCCATGCCGGCTCGCGGTCAGCGGACGCTCACCGGCCGGGGCGGTGTCCAGGGGCTCGACGGCGACGCCCACCACCACCGCAAGGCCATGTTCATGTCGCTCATGAGCCCGGCCGCGGTCCGGCGACTCGGGCAGCTCTTCGCCGACGAGTGGCAGGTTCGGTTGCCCGCCTGGGAACTGTCCGGCACGGTGACGCTGCACACCGAGGTCGCGTCGATACTGACCCGGGCGGTCTGCGCCTGGGCGGGGGTGCCGCTGAGCGGCGGCGAGGTGGACCGCCGGACCGCCGACCTGCAAGCCATGATCGACAGTGCCGCGGCGATCGGTCCCCGGCACTGGCGTGGCCGGCTGGGCCGCTACCGCGCTGAGTACTGGGGCGCTGACCTCGTCGAACGGGTACGCCACGGGAAGCTGTCGCCGCCCGACGGCACTGCCCTGCGGGTGATCGCGGAGCACCGCGACGGCGAGGGACACCGGTTGCCGCGCCGCATCGCCGCGGTGGAATTGCTCAACGTGCTCCGCCCGACCGTCGCGGTCGCCCGGTTCGTGGTCTTCGCCGCGCTTGCCCTGCACGACCATCCGGCCTGGCGGCAGCGGGTACGCGACGACGCCGAGGCCGGGCAGTTCGTGCAGGAGGTACGCCGCTACTACCCGTTCTTCCCGGTGGCCGCGGCCCGGGTCCGGCGGGACTTCGACTGGCAGGGCTACCACTTCCCGCGGGGCCGACGGGTGCTGCTGGATCTCTACGGCACCGATCATCATCCCGAGGTGTGGCCGGAGCCGGAGCGGTTCCGGCCGGAGCGCTTCACCGGTTGGCCGGGTGACCCGTTCACGCTGGTACCGCAGGGCGGCGGCGACCATGTCGCCGGGCACCGCTGCGCCGGAGAATGGATCACGATCGAGCTGATGAAGCGGGCGGTCACGCTGCTGACCGGGGTCATCCGCTACGACGTACCGCCGCAGGACCTCGCGGTGGACCTGAGCCGGATGCCGGCGCTGCCGGCCAGCGGCTTCGTGGTCACCGCCGTACGACGCACCGGCTGAGCCCCCGCCCGGCGACCACCGGCCGGGACCGGGCCACCGGGGACCGGCGGCCCGGCCGGATCAGGCTGGATGCAGCACCGTACGCAGGCAGCCGTCCTCCTTCTTCTCGAACATCTCGTAGCCGCGTGCCCCCTGCGCCAGCGGGAGCGGGTGAGTGGCCAGGTAACCGGGGTCGATCTCACCGGCGGCGAGTCGGTCGAGCAGCATCGGGATGTAGCGCTGGGCGTGCATCTGCCCCATCCGCAGCACCAGGGCCTTGTTCATCGCCGCGCCCAGCGGAAACTTGTCCACCAGGCCGGCGTAGACGCCGACGATGCTGACCGTGCCACCCTTGCGTGCCGCCATGACGGCCTGCCGGACGGACGTCGGCCGGTCGGTCTGCAGGCGGGCGGTCTGCTTCGCCTTGTCGTACGCGTACACCGGGCCGACGTCGTGGGCCTCCATGCCGACCGCGTCGATACAGGCGTCCGGTCCGCGACCGGAGGTCATCTCGCGCAGCGCCTCGAGCACGTCGGTGTCGGCGTAGTTGACCGTCTCCACTCCCAGCCGGTCGGCGGCCACCGCCAGCCGCTCCGGCAGCCGGTCGACCATGATGACCCGCTCGGCACCGAGCAGCTGCGCCGCCCGGGCGGCCATCTGCCCCACTCAACCGGCACCCCACACCGCGACCACCTCACCGCCGGTAAGGCCGCAGAAGTCGGCCGCCATCCAACCGGTGGGCATGGCGTCCGAGGCGAAGACCACCGCGTCGTCGGGTACCCCGTCGGGCACCTTGAACGCCCCGACGTCGCCGAACGGCACCCGTACGTACTCCGCGTGGCTGCCGGAGTAGCCCCCGGCGGCGTGTGAGTACCCGAGGATGCCGGCCGGCGAGTGGCCCCACAGCTTCTCCGCGAAGACGGGTTGCGGGTTCGAGTTGTCGCACAGCGAGTACTGCTCGGTCCGGCAGTACCAGCAGCCACCGCAGGCCACCACCGAGCCGACCACCACCCGGTCGCCGACGGCCAGCCGCCGTACCCCGGGCCCGACCTCGACCACCTCGCCGGTGAACTCGTGGCCCAGGATGTCGCCCTCCCGCATCGCCGGGATGAAGCCGTTGATCAGATGCAGGTCGGAGCCGCAGACGCTGCTGGCCCGGACCCGGACGATGATGTCACCGGCGGCGCGCACCCGCGGCTCCGGCACGTCGCGTACCTTGAGCTTGCCGACCCCCTCCCAGCACAGCGCCTTCACGCCCGTCCTCCCGTCGTCAGCCGCTGCCGAATCTCATCGGTGCTTCGTCGCTGTGCCCTGCTGCGTCCGGACGGATCCCGCCGGGTGTCGATGAGCTGACCGCACTCGATCAGCGACTTGACCCGGCGCAGCGTGTCGCGCAGTCGTAGGTCCGGCTCGTCACCGGCGGCCAGCCCAAGGGCGCGGCGCAGTGGGCCGGAGCGGTATCTCAGCTCCGCGCGGATCTCCGTGCCCCGACCCTGTGGTGCGGGCACCAGTTCGACCGTGCCCTGCTGCTCCGGCCCGCCGGTGACCTGCCAGCGCAGCCGGCCGGGACCGGTGACGGTGATCTCGGCGCGCCACTCGGTGGCGCCGGTGTCGGGATCACGCGACACGCACCGCCAGCGGTTCCCGTCGATCTGCTCCAGGGTCGCCCACTCCGCCAGGGCCCGGTCGAGCCGCTGCCGCTCGGTCCAGAAGCCGATCACCGCCGCTACCGGCCGGTCGACCGTCACCGCGCGCCGGACCACGTACCAGCCATCCTCCCGATGGGGCTGGTGCCGACGCCGTCGGCGGGTCACCGCCCGGCCGACGCCGACCGCGGTCACGGTCGCGGCGCCCACCAGAGCCAGCCTCGTCGCGTTGCCTCTCATCACGCCTCCTCCGCCCGGACGTCCGGTGCCCGGCCGCCCTAGTGGCGCTACCCGGCACGGAGACCGTGAAACGGGGCAAAAAGCAAGGGCTCCTCCGATCGGATCGCCCGAGGAGGAGCCCTCACATCCAGCGCCCGTCCCACGGCCTCCGCGCGGGACGGACCGCCGCCGGCGGCGGCTGGGTTCGTCGACCGGTCAGGAACCCACCTGGTCCCGAGAGTGCCGTGCCTGCCCCTTCAGATCCTGGGCGGCGGACCGGGTGTCATCGGTCACCGTCTGTGCGGCGTCCTGCGCGGTGGCCCTGACCGACTCGGCGGCCTGCTGGGCCGGCTCGCGCAGCTCCTCCTTCATCTCGCTCGCCACCCGGCTGAGCTTGTCGGTGACCGCCGAGCCGTGCTCGCCAACCTTGTCCCGAGCCTGGGTGGCCAGCCGCTGCTCCCGCTGGGTCGGCGGGACGAGCGAGGAGACGAGCATGCCGACGCCGAAGGCGATGAGACCGGCGGCCAGCGGGTTCCCCTCGGACCTACGCCTGATTGCCTGCGGGGCGCGGTGTGCCGCGTCGCCGACGGCCGAGGCGGCCGAGTGCGCCGCGTCGCCCACCGCCGAGGCCGTCGCGGCGGCACGATCACCGGCCGCGTGGGCACCATGGCTGGTCTGATGGCCCAGGTCGGATGCGGTTCCCATTACCCTGTCCCTCACATTCTGCAGCGTGGTACGGACCCGCTGCTTACGATCTTCGACGATGCGGCCCGGGCTGACCTTGTACGCCAAGGCGTCCACATCGGAACTCAGGTTGTCGCGGGTGGCTTCGATCTCCCGGCGGATCTGCACGGGGTCGGTGCTCATCGGGTCACTCCCTCCGGGTGTGGCTTGAGCGCGTCGGGGATGCGCTGCACGCTGTCGTTGGTCTGCTTGAGCCCACGGATGCGCTCCGCGTTCCGTCGGCCCATCGTGTAGAGAAGCGCCGCGATGGCCGCCCAGATGACGGCCACGATCAGCCCCGCCCAGCCGGCGTCCATCACATTCGACAGGCCGCCCCAGAGGGCGAGGGAGAGGAACAGGGCGACCATGTACGCGCCGAAGCCGGCACCGCCGAACAGGCCGGCGGCCTTGCCCGCCTTCTTCCCCTCCTGACGGATCTCGGCCTTTGCCAGCTCCACCTCCTGCCGCATCAGCGTCGACAGGTCGCTGGTGACCTGGCGCATCAGCTCCCCGATCGAGCTACCCCGGACCTCCTCCGCCGAGGACGGGTGATGGTTGCGGGCGTCCGCTGCGGAACTCTGTGTCGGCGTCGTCATTGCGCCGCCTCCCTTCGGATGACTCGGGTCCTCACGGCCGGGTGGTCCCGCTCGACGGCACGCCCGGCAGTGGATCGGTCCGCTCCACCGGGGGCAGCGGTGTGCCCGTGCCGGAGTACCCCTCGTCGACCAGCCGGAGGTCGGCGGGCTGGGTGCGGGGATCGCGGCTTCCTCCAGCGGGCACACCCGTCGAGCCGGCCGGCGGCGGGGCCTGCGTCGGCAAGGCCACCGTCCGGTCAGGATCGCCGTACAGGTCTTCGCTGGCGGAGTTGGCGGGGCGGTCGTCGCCACTCGCGGAGAGGTTGCGGGTCAGCCGGCCGGCCACCGCGCCGAGCAGGGCCGCACCGACCAGGAAGGTGCCGGGGTTGCGGCGCGCGTAGTCGCGTACCTCGGTGAGCAGGTCGCCGGGCTCGCGCTGCTCCAGCCAACCGGCCACACCGTGCACCCGGTCGGAGGCCTGCCGGGCGAGCTCGCTCACCGGGCCGCCCTGGCCACCGTTGTCGGCCATCGAACGCATCTCGTCGGCCAGCGAGCGCAGCCCGCCGGCCGCGCGCCGCTGCTGCTCACCAGCCTGGCCGGCGAGTTGCGTCCGAGCCTCGCCATACAGGTCCCGGGCCTGGCGGGCGGCCTCCCGGCCGACCTCCCGACCCTGTTCCCGGGCGGTCTCGGCCACCGTCGCACCGGCGTGCGCCGCCTCCGAGCCCATCTGGTGGGCCTGTTCGCGGACGCCGCCGCCGTTCGGCGAATCGGGCTCGTGGGTCCTGGGGGTCGATGACAGATCGTAGGTCATGATGTCCCTTCCGCTGCGGGATCGTCGCGGGTGTTGGGGGTGCGGCGGACGATGTCGCCGCTGCCGCTGATTGACCTACCCTGCGATCGGCCACCCATGCCCGATCGGGCATTTCCCTGCGGACCGCCCGGCGCGGGCAACAAGATGAAGGATCGGCGGGACCAACGTCACCTCACGGAGTGTCGCGTCGAGCTGCCAGACCGTTGCGGGGGGCTCTCGCGGATCCACGGAGGTGACATCGATGGCGCGTCGGTCAGCGGGTGGCCGCGCCTCGCGTACCCGGGTACAGCTCGCCGCCCTGGTCGTGGCGGGAGTGTTCCTGCTGCTCGGGGTGCTCGGGTTCGTGCCCGGTATCACCACCGACTACGGCGACATGACCTTCGCGGGGCACCACTCCGGTGCCCGGCTCCTCGGTCTCTTCCAGGTCTCGGTCCTGCACAACCTGTTGCACCTCGGCTTCGCCGCGGCCGGGCTGGTGCTGGCGCGCGGCGTGGCCGGTGCCCGGCTCTATCTCGTCGCCGGCGGTGCGCTCTACCTCGGGTTGTGGATCTACGGGCTGGCCGTCGGCGAGGAGAGCGCGGCGAACTTCGTCCCGCTCAACGACGCGGACAACTGGCTGCACCTGGGGCTCGGCCTCGGGATGCTCCTGCTCGGGCTGCTGCTGTCGGCGCGGGCCGGCGGCAGCGGCAGCCGTCTCGACCGCCCGTTCGACCGTCCCTGACGCCGCGACGCAGAGGCCGCCGGCCACCTCGGACCCGGCCGGGAGCCTCGGGCTCAGGCCGGCACCGGTAGCCGTTTGGCGAAGCACTCCGGATACGGCGCGCCGTCACCGGGCGCACCGGCAGCGGAGATCGGCTCGTAACCGCAGGCCCGGAAGAGGGCCACCGCCGGACGGTGCGGACCGGCCTCCACCCGCACCATCGAGTATCCCCGCTGGTACGCCAGCTCCTCCAGCGCGGCGACCAGTTGGCGGGCGATGCCCCGGCGTCGGTAGGCCGGACGCACGTACACCTGCTCCAGCTCGCCGGTGTCGTCGTCGCACACCCGCATCCCGCCGCACGCCACCGCGCGGCCGGCGATCACGACCGTCAGCCAGCAGGTGTCCCCGCGCGTCCCGATGTCCCGCCCGACGGCCCCGCCGGCGACCTCACGGAGTTCACGCTGCCCGGCCGTGGCGAGTGCGGCGACCTCCGGATCCGTCAGCGGGCGGGACTCGATAAGCATCACCCCACGCTAGGGCGACGAAATTTCGCGAAGGTTTCCAGCAGTCGTCCCCATTTCGGAGCGCATCGAGCTATTCGGCGTCGTTCCCGTCGGCGGGGGCCGGCTCGACCTCGTCGGCGGGTCGCTGCCGGCGTGCCTTGCGGGCCGCCAGCCGCTCGGCCGCGCTGGCCCGGGTCGGCTTCTCCTCCAGCCGGACGTCACGGCCCCGGGCGCCCGGGACGAACTCGGCACCGGCGTAGAGGGTGGGTTGCCAGTCGAACTCCCGGTCGCCGATCCGAACCAGGTCACCGGGCTGGGCGCCCGCCTTGGCCAACTGCTCCTCGACGCCGAGCCGGGCCAGCCGGTCGGCGAGGTAGCCGACCGCCTCGTCGTTGTCGAAGTTCGTCTGGCGCACCCAGCGCAGCGGACGGACACCGCGCACGGTGTACGAGCCGTCGTCCTCGGCCTCGATGGTGAAGCCGGCGTCGTCGACCGCCTTCGGCCGGATCACGATCCGCGTCGGTTCGGCCGGTGGTGCCGCCGCCCGCGACTGGTCGACCAGTTCCGCCATCGCGTACATGAGCTCCTTGAGCCCCTCGCGGGTGGCCGCGGAGACCTCGAAGACCCGCAGACCACGCGCTTCCAGGTCGGGCCGGACGATCTCGGCGAGGTCGCGGCCGTCCGGCACGTCGACCTTGTTCAGCGCGACCAGCCGGGGCCGGTCGGCCAGCCCGCCGTACTCGGCCAACTCCGCCTCGATGGTGTCGATGTCGGCCAGCGGGTCGCGCCCCGGCTCCAGGGTGGCGGTGTCGATGACGTGCACCAGCACCGCACAGCGCTCGACGTGCCGGAGGAACTCCAGCCCCAACCCCTTGCCGGTGGCCGCGCCCGGGATCAGCCCGGGCACGTCGGCGACGGTGAACGTGTGGTTGTCGAGCCGGACGACGCCGAGGTTCGGCACCAGCGTGGTGAACGGGTAGTCGGCGATCTTGGGCTTGGCGGCGGAGATGACCGAGATGAGCGACGACTTCCCGGCCGACGGGAAACCCACCAGCCCGACGTCGGCGACGCTCTTCAGCTCCAGCACCACGTCAAGTTGCTCGCCCGGCTCACCCAGCTCGGCGAAGCCGGGCGCCTTACGGCGCGCGTTGGCCAGCGAGGCGTTGCCCCGGCCACCGCGACCGCCCCGGGCCACCTCGAAGGTGGTGCCGGCACCGACCATGTCGGCCAGCACGGTGCCGTCGCTGGTCTGCACCACCGTGCCGTCGGGCACCTTGAGCACCAGGTCGGCACCGTTACCGCCGTCCCGGTTCGAGCCCGCGCCGCCCCGGCCGTTCTCCGCCTTGACGTGCGGTCGGAAGTGGAAGTCGAGCAGCGTGTGCACCTGCGGGTCGACCACCAGGGAGACGCTGCCGCCGTGCCCGCCGTTGCCTCCGTCCGGGCCGCCGAACGGCTTGAACTTCTCCCGGTGGATCGAGACACAGCCGTGCCCGCCGTCGCCGGCCTGCAGATGCAGGACGACCCGGTCAACGAACGTCGTCACGACGTCATCCTTCCAGCGGAGCCCGGCCCCGCGCGAGAAAAGGCGAAGCGGGCCGGGACATCAGGTCCACGGCCCGCTTACGCCGGACAGCTACTGCTGCGGCACGATGCTCACGGTCTTGCGACCGCGCCGGGTGCCGAACTGGACCGCACCGGCGGCCAGCGCGAAGAGCGTGTCGTCTCCGCCGCGGCCGACCAGGTCACCGGGGTGGAACTTGGTGCCACGCTGACGGATGAGGATCTCGCCCGCGCTGACGACCTGACCACCGAAGCGCTTCACGCCGAGTCGCTGGGCCGCGGAGTCACGACCGTTACGCGAGCTGGACGCACCCTTTTTGTGAGCCATTGGAGGACGACCTACTTCCCGCTGGAGATGCCGGTCACCTTGACCTGGGTCAACGGCTGGCGGTGACCCTGGCGCTTGTGGTAGCCGGTCTTGTTCTTGAACTTGTGGATCCGGATCTTCGGGCCCTTGGTGTGCGCGGCGATCTCGCCGGACACCTCGACCTGAGCGAGCTTCGCCGCGTCGGTCACCAGGTCGTCACCGTCGACGAGGAGCACCGCGGCGAGCTTCACCGCGTCACCGGGGGCACCGGTGAGCTTCTCGACCTCGATCACGTCGCCCTCGGCGACCTTGTACTGCTTGCCGCCGGTCTTGACGATCGCGTACATCGGAGGCGGACTCCCTGTCGTTGAGGCTGCTGACTGGTCGTCCCCACGGCGGCTCGCCGGGCAGCAGAAGCACGGCGGCGCGGGCACGCGGGAACTCGGCACACCAAAGTGCGCCGCAGGCTAGCGTACGCCATCCTCGGGCCGGGACCCAAACCGGGCCGGGCCGGTCAGCGGGCGCAGAGCTGGTCGAGGCGCTGCTGCAACCGGTCGAGCGAAGCGCCCTCGAGCGCCTCGATGTCGGTGCCGAGCCGACCGACCTCGGTCGACAGCTCCGTCAGCAGCTCCTTGAGCTGCCGGTCGTCGGCGCGGGCCGCCTGCGCTCTGAGCGCCTTCTCCCAGTCGGACAGGGCCGCCTCGGCCCGCCGGCCGGCGGCCTGCGCGTCGGCGGTGTCACCCGCGCCGGTCGCCGTGACCATCGCGGCGAGGTGCTCGACGTACTTCTTGCCCGCCGCACCGCTCGCCTGTTGCGCGGCGGCGCAGACCTCCGGGGCGTTTCCGCCCGCCGCCCCCGGAGCGGGGGTCGCCACCGGCTGCTCCGGGGTGGGTGTCGCCGGGCCGGCGGTGACCTCGACGCGCGTCGAGGTCGGGGCGGCCGGTTCGGCCGGGTCGCCGCGCTCGGCCGAGCAGGCGGTGCCGACGAGCAGCGCGGCGGCGGCCACGATGACGGCGAGCGGTCGGCGCATCGACTCCTCCTTCGGCGGCCCGGTCGACCCGCCAGGTGCCGGGGCACCGACGGGGCCGGCCAGGCCCGGACCGGCCGGGCGGCCGCTCATCGACGATACGGGACGCCCCGCCCGGCGGACATCACCACCGGGCGGGGCTCGTTGACCGTCGGGCGCAGCTGGCCCTACCGGCGACCGTCAGGGCCGGGTACGGCGACGCGCACCGCCACGACGGGAACGACGCCGACCGGTGCCGCCCTCGCCACCGTCGTCCTCGTCGGTCTCACCGAGCGCGTCCGGGTCGTCCGGGGCGGCGAGCCGGGCCGACTCACCCTGCTGGCTGTCGGCGACGTCCGGCGCGGCCGGTGTGTCCGTCTCGTACCGCGACAGGTCGTATCCCATGGTGTCGTGGTAGTCGGCGTCAGCGGTGCTCGTGGTCTCCGTCTCGGTGACCTCCACCACGGTCCGCTCCGCCGCGGCGGCGCCCTTACGCGCTCGGCGCCGGGACGAACCAGTCGTCTGCTCGGCCGCCGGGGCACCCGCCGAGGCGACCGCCTTGACCTTGTCCCCGCCGCCGGAGCGCGTCTTCTCCGGCACCGGTTCGGTGTGGATGACCAGGCCCCGGCCCTTGCAGCACTCGCAGGTCTCGCTGAACGCCTCCAGCAGCCCGGCACCGATCCGCTTGCGGGTCATCTGCACCAGACCGAGTGACGTGATCTCGGTGACCTGGTGCTTGGTACGGTCGCGGCCCAGGCACTCGGTCAGCCGACGCAGCACGAGTTCCCGGTTCGACTCCAGCACCATGTCGATGAAGTCGATCACCACGATTCCGCCGATGTCCCGCAGCCGCAACTGCCGGACGATCTCCTCGGCCGCCTCGAGGTTGTTTCGGGTGACCGTCTCCTCCAGGTTCCCCCCGGCACCGGTGTACTTGCCGGTGTTCACGTCGACCACCGTCATCGCCTCGGTGCGGTCGATCACCAGGTGGCCACCGGAGGGCAGGAAGACCTTGCGGTCGAGACCCTTGAGGATCTGCTCGTCGATGCGGTACTCGGCGAACACGTCCGTGGTGCCGACGTGCCGCCGCAGCCGCGCCACCAGGTCCGGCGACACGTGCGACAGGTACGACTCGACCATGTCGTACGCCTCGTCGCCCTCCATGACCAGCTCGCGGAAGTCCTCGTTGAACAGGTCGCGGACCACCCGGATCACGAGATCGGGCTCCTGGTAGAGAAGCACCGGCGCACCGCCCTCGGCGGCCTTCGCCTGGATGTCCTCCCACTGCGCCTGGAGGCGCTTGACGTCCCGGGCCAACTCGTCCTCGCTGGCGCCCTCGGCCGCGGTCCGGACGATCACTCCGGCGCCGTCGGGCACGAGCTTCTTCAACACGTCACGCAGTCGCTTACGTTCGGTGTCCGGCAGCTTGCGGCTGATCCCGGAGGCGTTGCCACCGGGTACGTAGACCAGGTGCCGGCCGGAGAGCGCGACGTGGCTGGTCAACCGGGCCCCCTTGTGCCCGATCGGGTCCTTGGTGACCTGCACCAGCACCGAGTCACCGGACCTGAGGGCCTGCTCGATCGAACGGGCCCTGCCCTCCAGGCCGGTGGTGTCCCAGTTGACCTCGCCGGCGTACAGGACAGCGTTGCGTCCTCGGCCGATGTCGACGAACGCCGCCTCCATGCTCGGCAGCACGTTCTGCACCTTGCCGAGGTAGACGTTGCCGGCCATGGTCCCGGCGGAACTGCGGGTGACGTAGTGCTCGACCAGGACGCCGTCCTCGAGCACGGCGATCTGGGTCCGGTCGCCGCGCTGGCGCACCGCCATGACCCGGTCGACCGCCTCGCGGCGGGCCAGGAACTCCGACTCGCTCAGGATCGGCGGGCGGGTCCGGCGCTGCTCGCGGCCGTCCCGGCGGCGCTGCCGCTTGGCCTCCAACCGGGTCGAGCCGGAGACACCCTGCACCTCGTCGACCGTTCGGCGCGGCTCCCTGATCTTCACCACGGTGGGCACACCGTCGTCGTCGGTGCCGTCGGCGTCGCCGGCCCCCCGCCGACGCCGCCGACGACGGCGACGGGTCATCCCGTCGCCCTCGGCCTCGTCGCCCTCCTCGGACTCGGACTCGGACTCGTCCGTCTCGGCCTGGACGGTCTCCTCGGCCGCGCCCTCCTCGGTGTCCTCGCCGTCCTCGGCACCGCCCTTGCCCCGGCCCCGGCCCCGGCGACCGCGTCGGCGGCGACGCCGGCCACTCGCGGTCTCCTCGTCGTCCTCCTCCTCGGCGACCTCCTCGGCCGCGGCGGCGGGTTCCTCCTCGGGCTCGGCCACCACCGTCGGCTCGGCCTCCCGCCGGCCCCGGCGACGCCGCCGCGACGGCTCGGCCGGCTCCTCGGCGGGTTCCTCCTCGGCGGGCTGGGCGGCGGCGCGGGCGGCGATCACCTCTTCCGGTGCCATGAACAGCACCGTCGGCGCGGTGAGGGCGGCCTTGCGACGGCGGGACCGGCCCTCGGGCTCGGCCGGCGCCGTCACCTGGGCAGCGGCGTCAGGTTCGACGGCAGCCACCGGTTCGGTGGTCTCGGCCGGCTGTGTCGGATCGGCGGCGCCCTCGGGGGGCAACGCGGCGGAACCGAAGTCGGTGCCGGCCGCCGGCGCGAGATCGGCGTCGCTGGGCGGCTGCGTCGGCTCGGCCTGGGCGGGCGGCTCGGTCACGGCTTCGGCGGGCGCGGTCGTGGACTTCCGGCGCCGGGTACGGGTCACCTTGACCGGCGGCACCACGTCGCTGTCGGCGGCCTCCGCCTCGGCCACGGCCAACGGCTCCTCCACGGCCTTCTGGCCGGTGGTCGCCTTGCGCCGGCGGCGCGGTGTCTTCGCGGCCGGGTCGAGGTCACCGGAGACCGGGGCGAGCACCTCGGCCTGGGGGGCTTCACCGCTGCCTGCGGTCGCCGCACCGGACGCCTCGACCGGTGCGTCGGTCTGCTCGGGCCGGCTCACCGAGGTGGCCCGGCGGCGGGTCGTCCGACGCCGGGAGGCGGGCTCGAGGCCGGGTGCGCCACCCAGGTCGGCGACGCCACCGAGGTCGGCGGTGCCACTCACGGCACCGGGGATCTCCTCCGGCGGATCGGCGACCGGTTCGGGTTCCGTCGCGTCCTGCGGCGGGATCGCACCGGCCACCTCCGCCGCGCTGTTCTCGTCGGCCGGGTTGATGCCGGCCCGTTCGCTGCCCTCGGGCTCGTTCTCGAGCATGGACGTTCTCCAGTTCTGGCTTCCCCGGGCGCGGGTGAGCGCTGCCACGCAGGGTTGCCGCAAAAGGTGTTTCCCCGGGCGCACGGGGTGCGCGCCGGCGAAGTCTGCCTGCCTGGACGCCGACCGTCGGTCAGCGCCCGCCGATGGTTGCCCCGTCGCGGTCCGCGTCCAGCGGGTCCACGATCGCGCCCTGCGCGGTCAGCGTGCCCTGAGCCAGCCGGATCACCTTCGGGGCCACCGGCGGCTCCAGGCCGGCCACCACGCGGAAGCCGGAAAGGACGTCATCGGGCCGCACGGACGGGGTGACCTGCCGCACGACCAGTTCGAGTATCGCACACGGTACGACCGGGTCCTCGGAAGGCGTCGCCGAAGCGGCGATCACATCGATGTCGACGACTGCGGCGCGGGCGTCGAAGGTGCGCCGTCCCTGCTTGGTCATCCGCTCGACCAGCACCTCGTCGGCGGCGGTGAAGACGGCCACGGCCTTGGCCAGCACGTCGGGATCCACCTGCGGCAACTCGATCCGCCAGCGGGACGCCTCGATCCGGTCGGGCAGGCTGGCACCGCTGGCCACCACGGCGTCGAGCACGTCGAGGCCGGGCGAGAGCGCCGCGTCCAGCGCCATCCGTAGCTGCTCCGGATCGACCGGCTCACGCAGGCCGATCTCCAGGTACTCCGCCTCGCTGGCCACTCCGGTCGGTGCCGCGCTGGCGTACGAGATCTTCGGGTGCGGGGTGAAGCCCTGGGAGAAGGCGACCGGTACGCCGGCCCGGCGCAGCGCCCGCTCGAAGGCGCGGGCGAAGTCCCGGTGCGAGGTGAACCGCAGCGGGCCACGCTTGGCGTACCGGATCCGGACGCGCTGGACGACCGGTGCCTGGCCGCCCTCGGGCTGTGGTTTCCTACTGATCGTCGTGCTCCTCGGTGTCGGGCCCCACCCGTGCGCCGGACTACTGCTGGGCGCCGGCGGACAGCTTCATGCCGTTGACCGGGGTCAACGGAAGCAGCTTCCGGCCGGTCGGGCCGATCTGGATCTCGGTGTCCATCGCCGGGCAGACGCCGCAGTCGAAGCAGGGCGTCCACCGGCAGTCGTCCTGCTCGTACTCGCCGAGCGCGTCCTGCCAGTCCTGCCAGAGCCAATCCTTGTCCAGGCCCGAGTCCAGGTGGTCCCAGGGCAGGACCTCCAGCTCGTCGCGCTCCCGGGTGGTGTACCAGTCGAGGTCCACCCCGAAACCGGGCAGCACCTCGGCCGCCGCGTCCACCCAACGCTGGTACGAGAAGTGCTCGCTCCAGCCGTCGAACCGCCCGCCGTTCTCCCAGACCCGGCGGATCACCGCGCCGACCCGACGGTCACCCCGGGACAGCAGGCCCTCGATCAGCGACGGCTCACCGTCGTGGTAGCGGTACCCGATGGCCCGCCCGAGCGAACGGTCGGCGTTGATGGCCTGCTTGAGCAGCCGGAGTCGGTGATCGATGACCTCGGGTCGCTGCATGGCCGCCCACTGGAACGGCGTGTGCGGCTTGGGCACGAACCCGCCGATGGAGACGGTGCACCGGATGTCCTTGGAGCCGGTCGCGGCGCGCCCGGCCCGGATCACCTCGTGCGCCATGTCGGCGATCTCCAGGACGTCGGCGTCCGTCTCGGTGGGCAGACCGCACATGAAGTAGAGCTTCACCTGACGCCAGCCGTTGGTGTACGCGGTGACCACCGTACGGATCAGGTCGTCCTTGGACACCATCTTGTTGATGACCTTGCGGATCCGCTCCGACCCGCCCTCCGGGGCGAAGGTCAGACCGGTCCGTCGGCCGTTGCGGGACAACTCCTGGGCCAGCTCGATGTTGAAGGCGTCCACCCGGGTCGACGGCAACGAGAGCGAGACGTTGGTGCCCTGGTACTGCTCGGCCAGGCCGGAGCACATGTCGCCGATCTCGGAGTGGTCGGCCGACGACAGCGACAACAGCCCCACCTCGTGGAAGCCGGAGAACTCCAGCCCCTGCTGCACCATCTGCCCGACCGTGGTGATCGAACGCTCCCGCACCGGACGGGTGATCATGCCGGCCTGACAGAACCGGCAACCCCGGGTGCAGCCCCGGAAGATCTCCACCGCGTACCGCTCGTGCACCGTCTCGGCCAGCGGCACGAGCGGCTTCTTCGGGTACGGCCAGGCGTCCAGGTCCATCGTGGTGCGCTTGTGCACCCGGAACGGCACGTCCGCCCGGTTCGGCACGACCCGCTGGATCCGGCCGTCCGGCAGGTAGTCCACGTCGTAGAAGCGCGGCACGTAGACGCTCTCGGTACGGGCCAGCCGCAGCAGCAGCTCGTCCCGGCCGCCCGGGCAGCCCTCGGCCTTCCACTCCCGGACGATGCCGGTGATCTCCAGGACCGCCTCCTCGCCGTCGCCGAGCACGGCGGCGTCGACGAAGTCGGCGATGGGCTCGGGGTTGAACGCGGCGTGCCCGCCGGCCACGATCACCGGGTCGGCGTCGGTGCGGTCGGCGGCGAGCAGCGGGATGCCGGCCAGGTCGATCGCGGCGAGCAGGTTGGTGTAGCCCAGCTCGGTGGCGAACGACACGCCGAACAGGTCGAAGTCGCGGACCGGACGGTGGGCGTCGACGGTGAACTGCGGCACGCCGTGGGCGCGCATCAGCTTCTCCAGGTCCGGCCAGACCGCGTAGGTGCGCTCGGCGAGGGTGTCCGGCAGCTCGTTGAGCACCTCGTAGAGGATCTGCACACCCTGGTTGGGCAGCCCCACCTCGTACGCGTCCGGGTACATCAGCGCCCACCGTACGGTCGCCGCGTCCCACTCCTTGACCACCGCGCCCAGCTCACCGCCGACGTACTGGATGGGCTTGGTCACCTGGGGCAGCAGCGGCTCCAGGCGGGGCCACACGGAGTTGGCCGCCACGGGACGTGAAGTGGTGGACGGGACGCTCATGATGCCCAAGGGTACGCGGTGTCTCCCCGGCGTCCGCGCCGACAGGGCGAGTGCGACCGGTCAGGCCGGCCTTCGCCGCCGCCACCGCCCGAATCGCAGGCCTCCGCTGGTCAGTGAATGAAAGATAATCATGACGCCGATGCCGAGGAGCCCGAGAACCGGGCTGACGAACCAGCCCAGCGCCCCGGTGATGAGGTAGAGCGCCATGCCGACCACCGGACGGATCCGCTGGGCGGACACGTAGTCCTCGTCGACCCCCTCGGCGAGCAGCGACGGGTGGCGACGCAGATAACCGAAGAAGGCGAGCCACGGCGCGGACATCGAGGCCGCCGCGAGCGCGTAGAGCAGCACGGCGACCCGCCGGTCACCGTCGGTGCCCGCGTGGGCGAAGGCGTCGGCCAGCACCATTGTCGGAAACGGAATGATCACGATCCCGAGCAGCAGCCACAGGTTGATCCAGTTGAGGCCGATCGTGGTCGCCCGGATCAGGCGCAGCACGCTGTGGTGGTTGAGCCAGATCACGCCGACGTACCCGAACGAGAGCAGGAAGGCCAGGTAGACCGAAGCCTGTTCGAGCAGGGCGGACAGCAACTCCCCCGGCCGGTGTTCGGGCACCCGCAGCTCGATCACCAGCAGGGTGATCACGATGGCGAAGACCCCGTCGCTGAAGCCCGTCATCCGCCCGATACCGCTCACCGGTGACGTACCGGACTTCGTCTCCGATTCGGACATAGGCCGAGACTAAGGGTATCCATCCGACCACCATCGGTGAACGGACACCTGCCGGCGAACCCGCTCGGATCAGCCGTCCCGTCATCCCGGGTCGGCCCGGGTGGCACACCGGTACTAACCTCGGACCGGCGCGAGAGGAGATTGCCGCGATGCCGGAGCCGCAGCCGGGAGCCGACCGGCCGGTCGACGGGAGCCGTCCGGACGAAAACCGGGACGGGGAGCCGGCGGTCCCCCACGAACTGGCCGACGATCCCACAGCGGCCGACGGCCAGTCGGCCGGCTCGGCCGAGACCACGCCGGCCGACACCCAGCCCGCCGACGTGGCACCCACCGAGGCGGGCCCGCCCGCCGACATGGCGGCACCCACCCGGGTCGGCCCACCCGCCGACCAGGACGACGGACAGCCCCCCGTCCCGCCGGCACCGCCGGTCGGTCCGCAGGGCACCCGCGTGCTGCCCGAGTCCGCGCCGGAGACGGCGACCCCGCGCTGGAGCGGCTCGGCACCGGTACCGCCGGCAACACCGCGCCGACGGGGCTGGGGCGAGTCGGCCGAACCCACCCCACCGCCGGCGCCCCCGGTGCCGCAGCCGGAGCACCAGACGCCGGTCGACCCGTGGGCCGGCGTCGACACGAGCGGCTGGGATCTCCCCTCGACCGATTTTCCCGCCCTGCCGCCGACGCTGTCCTACCCGAGCCCACCGCCGACCCGGCCGTACTCCGGACCCCCGGCACCGGTCTCGCCGGTTCCGCCGCCCCTGCCAGCGCCGCAGCACCAGCCCCCGCCGCAGCACCAGCCCCCGCCCAGGGTCGGGCCGCAGCAGCAGCCACCACCGCCCGGCCCCTACCCGCCCGGCCCGGCCGGCCCGCCGGCACCACCACCGCCGGGTGGTCGGCGGGGTAAGCGGAAGGCCGCACCTGTGGCGCCGCCGCCCGGCTGGCAACCGCCCGCGGGGTACGTCCCGGTCCCGGTCCGCAAGCGTCGCCGTTGGCCCTGGTTGCTGCTGCTGACCCTGGCCTGCTGCTGCGGCTGCCCGGCCTACTACGGCATGCCGATGGCCAGCCAGTACCCGGCCACCGCCGCGTTGCCCCAGCAGGTGGCCGACCTGCGGCTGCGCGAGGACCCGCGCAGCGCCCGCGACGCGCGGCAGTTGGAGACCCAGATGCGCCAGTCACACTGGCTGGCCGACGACACCTTCGCCGGGATCTACCACACCAGCAACGGCAAGCGGGTGACCGTCTTCGGCGGCACCGGTTTCCGGTTCACCCCGTCGGCCGACGCCGACGCCGAGATCGAGCGCCTCAAGGACCAGTACGCACTCGGCGAGAAGCAGGTCATGGAGACCGGCGTCCGGGGCCGTCACGAGCGCTGCGCCGTGGGACGCACCGACGGGGTCGGCGCGGTGGTGTGCACCTCGGCCGACCACGGCAGCATCACCACGGGTGTCTTCACCGGGCTCTCCGTGGAGGACAGCTCCCGGCTGCTGGGCACCCTACGGGACCAGATCGTCACCACCGACGGTTGACCGAGGCCGCCGACCACCCGCCCCGGTCATGCGTCAACCGGCCGGACGCGGCTCGGGCAACGCCGGCTCAGCCGGCGTCGGTCTCTCCGCTGACCGGCGGATGGGCCCGCGGCGGCGCGTAGCGCGGCACGTACTCCTGGCCGGTGAGCTTCTGAATCTCACCCATCATCTCGTCGGTCAACTGTCGCAGCGACAGCCGGTCGTCGGAGCGGCCGGTGAAGTCGAGCGGCTTGCCGAACCTGATGGTGATCTTTCCGGTGAAGGGACGCGGCACCCGGGCACCGATCGGCTGCACCTTCTCGGTGCCGATCATCCCCACCGGGATGATCGGCACGCCGGCCGCGATGGCGAGCCGGACCGCCCCGGTACGTCCCCGGTACAGTCGCCCGTCCGGCGAACGGGTGCCCTCCGGGTACACCACCACCAGGTCACCGCCCTTGAGTGCCGGGATGGCGGCGTCGAACGCGGCCAGTGCGGCACGGCCACCGGCCCGCTCCACCGGGATCGCGCCGAGACCGGTGAGGACGAACTTGGAGAAGCGGCCCTTGACGCCGGTGCCGGTGAAGTACTCGGACTTGGCCCAGAACGCCAGGTGCCGGGGGACCACCGTGCCGAGGAACAGCTCGTCGGCCACCGACAGGTGGTTGCCGGCGAAGATCGCGCCGCCCTGCTCCGGGATGTGCTCCAGCCCCTCCACCGTCGGACGGAACGCCAGCCGCATCGCCGGCCCCACGGTGAGCTTGCCGATGGTGTAGAGCAGCGGCACTGGTCCTCCGGCGGATCGAGTGAGGTAAGAGGCGGTGTCACCGTAGCGGACCGCCGCACGACGGCATGCGTGAGGTCGGGCCCGTCCGCTGGCTGGGTGCGGGGGCCCTTCCGGCTGGAAGGGCCCCCTCCGGTCAGCTCACACGCGACGAACCACCACGGTCACGGGCACGCCCTCGCCGACCTCACCGGCGAAGCCGTCGATCCCGTCGGCGAAGTCGACGCTGTCGGCCAGCACCTCCCGGACCACGAAGTCGCGGTACCCGGCCACCGCCGCCCGGACCTCGTCGGAACCAGACGCCGTCACCACGATCCGGTCGGACACGTCGAGATCGGCGTCCCGGCGCGCCTGCTGCACCACCCGGACGAAGTCCCGGGCCAACCCCTCGGCGGCAAGTTCGGCGGTGACCGTGGTGTCCAGCACCACCACCCCCTCACCACCGGGCAGCGGTGCCGAGTGCTCGGCGTCGGCGGCGACCAGGCGCAACTCGTACTCGCCCTCGGCCAGGGTGACGCCGGCGGCCACCGGGGCACCGTCGACCAGCTCCCACTCCCCCGCCTTGACCGCCTTGATCACCTGCTGCACCTGCTTGCCGACCCGGGGCCCGAGCGCCCGCGGCACCACCGTCAACACCTGCTGGCAGTACGCCGACACCTCGTCGGTGACGTCGACCTCCTTCACGTTGACCTCGTCGGCGACCAGGTCGGCGAAAGGCCGCAGCTGCCCGGCCGCCGGACTGGCCACGGTCAGCTTCGCCAGCGGCAGCCGTACCCGCAGCCCCTTGGTCTTGCGCAGCGACAGCGTCGCGGAGGCCACCGCCCGCACCGCGTCCATCGCGGCGACCAGTTCGTGGTCGGCCGGGAACTCCTCGGCCACCGGCCAGTCGGTCAGGTGCACCGACCGCTCGCCGGTCAGCCCGCGCCAGATCTCCTCGGCGGTGAGCGGCGCCAGCGGCGCCACCACCCGGCAGAGCGTCTCCAGCACGGTCCACAGCGTGTCGAAGGCATCCGCGTCGCCCGCCCAGAACCGGTCCCGGGAACGACGCACGTACCAGTTGGTCAGCGCGTCCAGGTAGGACCGGACGGTGGCGCAGGCCCCCGAGATGTCGTACACGTCCATCTGCGCGCCGACCGTCGACACCAGCTCGTTCGTCTTCGCCAGCACGTACCGGTCGAGCAGGTGCGTCGAGTCGGTCCTCCGCCTCGCCCGGTACGAGTCGGCGTTGGCGTAGAGCGAGAAGAAGTACCAGACGTTCCACAGCGGCAGCAGCACCTGCCGCACCGCGTCCCGGATGGCCGCCTCGGTGACCAGCGCGTCGCCGCCACGCACCACCGGCGAGGACATCAGCATCCAGCGCATGGCATCCGAGCCGTACGCGTCGAAGACGTGGTAGACGTCCGGGTAGTTGCGCAGGCTCTTGGACATCTTGCGCCCGTCGGAGCCGAGCAGGATGCCGTGGCTGACGCAGTTGCGGAACGCCGGCCGGTCGAACAGCGCGGTGGCCAGCACGTGCATGGTGTAGAACCAGCCGCGGGTCTGCGGCATGTACTCCACGATGAAGTCACCCGGGTAGTGGTGCTCGAACCAGTCGGCGTTCTCGAACGGGTAGTGCACCTGGGCGAACGGCATCGAGCCGGACTCGAACCAGCAGTCCAGCACCTCCGGCACCCGCCGCATCATCGAGCGCCCGGTCGGATCGTCGGGGTTGGGCCGGACCAGGTCGTCCACCGCCGGCCGGTGCAGGTCCGTCAGGCGTACGCCGAAGTCGCGCTCGATCTCGGCCAGCGACCCGTACACGTCGACCCGCGGATGGTTCGGGTCGTCGGACTTCCACACCGGGATCGGCGAGCCCCAGAACCGGTTGCGGCTGATCGACCAGTCCCGGGCGTTGGCCAGCCACTTACCGAACGAGCCGTCCTTGATGTGCCCCGGCGTCCAGTTGATCTGCTGGTTCAGCTCGACCATCCGGTCCTTGAACGTGGTCACCGCGACGAACCACGAGGACACCGCCTTGTAGACGAGCGGGGTGTCGCAGCGCCAGCAGTGCGGGTACGAGTGGGTGTAGGTGTCCTGCTTGAGCACCACCCCCCGCTCCTTGAGCTGACGGATCACCGGCTTGTTGACGTCGAAGACCTGCTCACCCTCGAAGGGCGGGACCAGCGCGGTGAACCGGGTGTGATCGTCCACCGTGACGATGGTCGGGATGCCGGCCGCGTTGCAGACGTTCTGGTCGTCCTCACCGAACGCGGGGGCCAGGTGCACGATCCCGGTGCCGTCCTCGGTGGTCACGAACTCCGCGCCGAGCACCTGGTACGCGTTGTCACCGGCGTGGGCGACCAGGAATTCGAACAGCGGGGTGTAGCGACGACCGACCAGGTCCGCGCCGCGCACCGTGCCGACCTGCTGGTACCCGTCGAGTTCCTTGGCGTACGCGTCGAGCCGAGCCGCGCCCACCAGGTGACGGACGCCGTCGCGCTCCAGCACCGCGTACTCGATGTCCGGGCCGACGGCGAGGGCCAGGTTCGACGGCAGGGTCCACGGGGTGGTGGTCCAGACACCGAGCCGCACCGGCCCCCGGAGCAGTTCCGGCGCCGCGTCGTCGGGGGTCAGCTCGAACCACACCGACAGCGTCGGGTCGTGCCGGTCGCGGTAGACGTCGTCCATCCGGGTCTCGGTGTTCGACAGCGGCGTCTCGCACCGCCAGCAGTACGCCAGCACCCGGAAACCCTCGTAGACCAGGCCCTTGTCGTGCAGGGTCTTGAAGGCCCACATGACGCTTTCCATGTAGTCCAGGTCGAGGGTCTTGTAGTCGTTGGTGAAGTCGACCCAGCGGGCCTGGCGGGTGACGTAGCGCTCCCAGTCCTGGGTGAACTCCAGCACCGAGCTGCGGCACGCGTCGTTGAAGCGCGCCACGCCGAGGTCGAGGATCTCCGCCTTGCTGGTGATGCCGAGCTGCTTCTCGGCGACCACCTCGGCGGGCAGGCCGTGGCAGTCCCAGCCGAAACGCCGCTCCACCCGCCGGCCACGCATGGTCTGGTAACGCGGCACCACGTCCTTGACGTACCCGGTGAACAGGTGGCCGTAGTGGGGCAGGCCGTTGGCGAACGGCGGGCCGTCGTAGAAGACGTACTCGTTCTTCCCGTCGTCGCCGGCCGGGCGGGCGTCCACGGACGCCTCGAAGGTCTTGTCGGCCGTCCAGTGCTCCAGGACCCGGCGCTCGACCGCGGGCAGGTCCGGGCTCGCCGGTACGCCGCCGGCGGTCGGGTCGTGCAACGGATAGGCCATCGCCGGTCGCTCTCCTCGCTGACGCTCACTGTCGTGGGTCTGCGAGGACGAGCCTTGCCGGTACGCCGTCACCGGCGCGCCGGGCCAAGCCCGCGGTACCACCCCGCTTGACGGTCAGGATCGACCGCCCGCTCGTTGGCCGGCTGTGACGGGCCGGACCCGCCCGGTTCTACTGAGCCGGTCACCCGGCCGTTCTTCCGGAAGCTCCCCGGTGATAGCCGGATCATCGCCCTGCCCGCCCATGATACCCACCCCACCTCCCACCCCTCGCCCCAATAACCCCCTACCGCCGATGCACGGGGCGGGTGCATGAGCGGGGTCACATGGGCCGGTGGTCACGCGGCAGGGCCGGCGATCCGTCGTGGGGGTGTCGGACCGAACCATCGGGAGGTTGTCATGCAGCGGATCAACGTGGCCGGGGTGGCGCCGGAGGCCTTCGGCGCCGTGCTGGGGCTGGAGAAGTACGTTCGGGCCAACGTCGAGCACACCGTGCTGGAACTGGTGAAACTGCGCGCGTCGATGCTGAACGGCTGCGCGTACTGCGTCGACATGCACAGCCGGGAGGCGCTCGACGCCGGCGAGTCGAGCCGGCGGCTGTTCGCGGTGGCCACCTGGCGGGAGGCGCCCTTCTTCGACGAGCGGGAACGCGCCGCGCTCGCGTTGACCGACGCGGTGACGAAGCTGGGCGAGCACGGCGTACCCGACGACGTCTGGGACGCCGCGTCGAAGGTCTGGTCGGAGAAGGCCCTCGCCGACCTGGTTCTGGCCATTGCCACAATCAACGTGTGGAACCGGATCGCGGTGACCTTCCGCAACGAGCTGCCGACGGACGTGTGAGTCCGGTCGACGCGGCGCAGGCGGCCGGTGCGCTCGACGCGCACCGGCCGATGCTGCTCGGGCTGGCCTACCGGTTACTGGGTAGCCGCCACGACGCCGAGGACGTCCTCCAGGAGGCGTACCTGCGCTGGGTGCGGGTCGACCGCGCCGAGGTGAGTGAGCCGCGGCGCTACCTGTCCCGGGTGGTGACCCACCTGTCGATGGACCGGCTGCGGGCCCGGCAGGCCGCCCGCGAGACGTACGTCGGGTCGTGGTTGCCGGAGCCGGTGCCTACCGCGCCGTCGCCGTTCGGGCCGCTGGAGCGTGCCGAGCTGCGCGACTCGCTCTCCACCGCGCTGCTGCACCTGCTGGAACGGCTCACCCCGCCGGAGCGCGCCGTCTACGTGCTGCACACCGCCTTCGAGCTGCCCTACGCGGAGATCGCCGAGCTGCTGGACCGCTCCGCCGAGGACTGCCGTCAGTTGCACCACCGGGCGAGCGTGCGGATCGGGCGCGACCAGCGCCGCTTCACCGCCGACCGGGCCGAGCAGGAGCGGCTGCTGGAGGCGTTCATCGCCGCCGCCACCGAGGGTGACCTGGCCGCGCTCACCGATCTGGTCGCGGCGGACGCGACCGCGTGGAGCGACGGCGGCGGTCGGGTACGGGCCGCCCGCAACCCGGTCACCGGCGCCGACCGGGTGGTCCGGTTCCTGCTGGGCATCCGGGCGAAGAGCTGGCCGCTCACCGTACGGCGCACGGAACTCAACGGCCAGCCGGCCGCCGTGGTGACCACCGCCGCCGGTGACGCGTACGCGGTCACCCTCGGCACGGCCGCCGGCCGGATCACCGACATCTTCCTGGTGGCCAACCCGGACAAGCTGCCCTGGGCGGCCTGAGCCGACCTGCTGGCTCAGCCCAGCTCGGGGAACCAGAGCGCCAGCTCGCGCTTGGCGCTGTCGGCCGAGTCGGAGGCGTGCACCAGGTTCTCCCGGTTGGACAGGGACAGGTCACCGCGGATGGTGCCGGCGGCGGCCTTGCGTCCGTCGGTGGCCCCGATCAGGCCACGTACCACCTCGATGACCTGGTCGCCGGAGAGCACCAGAGCGACAAGCGGACCACCGGTCATGAACGCCTTCAACGGCGGGTAGAACGCCTTGTCGACGTGCTCGGCGTAGTGCTCGTCGGCCAGCGTGGCGTCCATCGTCCGGGACACCATCGCGTCGATCCGCAGCCCCTTGCGCTCGAACCGGGAGATGATCTCGCCCACCAGTCCTCGGCGCACCGCGTCGGGCTTGATCAGGACGAGCGTGCGGTCGTCCGGGCTGCTGCTGGACACGCTGGGTTCCTCCTCAGAGCGGAAGCCGGTCGGGCTGGGTACGGTCAGCCTAGCGACCCGGTCCCGGCGCCGGCGCGGTGGCCGGCCTTCCCCCGGCCTCCGATCCGGCCTAGCCTGACCCTGACCCCCGGGAGGTCCACTGTGGCGAATGGTGGCGGCAACCGACCCATCGCACCGGTACGCAAGTTGATCGCCGCGGTGCTGGGCACCGTGGCCACCTTCGTCATCCTCTTCGGCCTGGGCATGACCAGCTGGGCGATCGTCGCGCTCGGTGTCGCCCTGCTCGCCCTGGCGATCGCGCTGGCCACCGTGCGCGGTGGCGGTCGCACCTGGGTCGTCGGCGCCGGCCACGTGCACAGCGCCTCCGAGCCACCGACCCAGTACGCGTTCGGTCGCTGCGAACTACAACTGGTGATCGACGCTCCCGGGCTGCCACCCCGCTCGAAAAAGATCATCGAGCCGCGGGTTCCGGTGTCGAAGTGGCCGTCGCTGGGGCAGACCCTGCCGATCCGGGTGGCGTTGGACGACCCGCGACACGTCCGGGTGCTCTGGGACGAGGTGCTCACCCACACCGAGGCCGGCAGCACCGCCGACCTGCCCCCCGAGTTCGCCACGGCGCCACCGGACGAGGTGCTGATCGGGCAGGAGGCGCCGCCCTGGGCCGGCCGGACGCCGGAGGACGACTTCCACGACCCCTCGGGCGAGCCACCTGACGGTCCACTCGGTGGTCCGTCGGACGGCCGGCCGCACGACGCCGTCGTCGAGACCGTCGAGCACGTGGAGCACCACGAGACGGTGCGGGTACGCCAGCGGCCGGGCCGGCCGGTCGTGCTGGAGGGGACCGTGGTGGAACGCTCCGACGAGCATCGGCTGCCCCGCCGAGCCACGCCCGCCCCACGGACACCGGCCGAGGAACGGTTCACCGAGCCACGACCGGCCGAGGAACGAATCAGCACCGCGGCGACCTCCGCCGGGGACGAACCTGCCGAGCAGGTGGCCGATCCGGTGGCCTCGGGGCGAGCCACGCAGCCGCCGGCCGGCCCGGCCGCCGGCCTGACCGACCCGATGGATCCGCTCGACCCGCTCGACCTGCCACTCGACGACCCGGAACCGGGTCCGGTGGTCGCCGCGAACCGCCCGGCGGGCGACGACCAGCCGCGCCCGGCTGCCGATCGGACGGGCGCGGTCGACGCGGAGGAGCTGGACGAGGCGATCTTCGGCTTCGACCCGGACGCCGCCGACTTGGCGGCTCCGATCAGCGGGGTGGGCATCACCCTGCTGGTCACAGAGTTGTCCCGCTCCCTGGAGTTCTACCGGGACCGGCTCGGATTCACCGAGGTCGACCGGGGTGCCGCCAACGCCGTGCTCTCCTCGGGGACGACCCGCCTGGTGCTCCGCGAGGTGACCGGGGCCCAGCCGATCAGTCGCCGGCTGGTCCACGTCAACCTGGACGTGGACGACATCCAGTCGGCGTACCAGCGGCTGCGCGAGTCCGGGGTCCGGTTCACCTACCCGCCCCGGGTGGTCAACCGTGGCAGCAAGCTGGAGGTGTGGGCGGCGGCGTTCCGCGACCCCGACGGGCACGGCATCGCGCTGACCCAGTGGCGGGAACTCGCCGAGGCGTGACCGAGGCCCAGGGGCCGTCGGCGGTCTTACGCGCCCGACCCGGTCGCCCTCAGCCCAGGATCACCCGACGCACGTGCAGCGCGTACGCCCACGCCAGCGCGAACATCACGCCCAGCACGAACAGGGACCAGTGCAGCAGGCCGGACAGCAGCAGCAGTCCCTGCAACACGGTGCCGGCGTGCCAGGCCCACGGCCGGCGCATCATGCCGGCGAGCAAGGCGGCGACCACGGCCAGCGTCACGACCACGGCGATCGCCGCGCCACCGAGATCAGCACCGACCGCCCGGATCGGCTGGATCGCCAGCAGCAGCACCAGCGCCTCCAGGGCGAGCGCGGCCGCACCGAGCCCACGTACCGCCCGCTGCGGATCGCGCAGGCCCGATCGGCGGGGCTGGCCGTCGCCGTCGCCGGTCATCGCTTCAGCAGCCGACGGGCGTCGGCCACGGTCACCACGGAACCAGTGATGAGCACCCCGACGCCGGCCAGCTCGCCCGGCACGTCCTCCTCGGCCAGCGCCACCGCCGCCTCGATGGCGTCCGGCATCTCCTCGGCCACCTCGACCCGGTCCGGGCCGAACACCTCCGCGGCCAGCGCGGCCAGCTCCTTGACCGGCAGCGCCCGGGGTGAGCTGTTCCGCGTCACCACCAGTTGGTCGACCACCGGCTCCAGCAGCTCCAACATGCTGGCGGCGTCCTTGTCGGCGAGGGTACCCACGACGGCGACCAGCTTGCTGAACGCGAACTCCTCCTGCAACGCGGTGACCGTGGCCGCCATGCCCTGCGGGTTGTGTGCCCCGTCGAGCAGGATCGTCGGCGCGGTACGCACCCGCTCCAACCGTCCCGGGGAGCTGGCGGTGGCGAAGCCTTCCCGCACCGCCTCCACGTCGAGCTGCCGGCGGGCGCCGGCACCGAGGAACGCCTCGACGGCCGCCAGCGCCACCGCCGCGTTCTGCGCCTGGTGGGCGCCGTGCAGCGGGACGAAGACCTCCTCGTACACCCCGCCCAGCCCCTGCAGGGTGAGCACCTGGCCGCCGACCGCCACGGCCCGGCGCAGTACGCCGAACTCCGAGCCCTCCCGGGCCACGGTCGCGCCCACCTCCGCGCAGCGTCGCAGGATCGGCCGGGCGGCCTCCTCCTCCTGGGCGGCGCAGATCACCGTGGCACCGGGGTGGATGATGCCGGCCTTGGCCACCGCGATGTCCTGGAGCGTGTCACCGAGCCACTCGGTGTGGTCGAGCCCGACCGGGGTCAGCACGCACACCCCGGCCTGGATGACGTTCGTGGCGTCCTCGGCACCACCGAGACCCACCTCGACCACGGCCACGTCCACCGGCGCGTCGGCGAAGGTGGCGAAGGCCAGCGCCGTGGTCATGTCGAAGTAGGTGAGCGGCTCGGCCGAACGGTCGTCGACCAGTTCGGCGAGCGGCTTCACCTCCTGGTACACGGCGGTGAACCGGGCCTCGTCCACCGGCTCGCCATCGAGGCTGATCCGCTCCCGCACCGTCTCCAGATGCGGGCTGGTGTACCGCCCGGTGTGCAGCCCGAAGGCCCGCAACAGCGAGTCGATCATCCGGGCCGTGGAGGTCTTGCCGTTGGTCCCGGTCAGGTGGATCGACGGGTAGGCCCGCTGCGGACTGCCCAGCAGATCCAGCAGGGACGAGATGCGATCGAGCTCGAAGACCATCCGGGTGAAGCCGCGCCCGGCCAGCTCGGCCTCCACCTGCGCGAAGGCGGCGCGCTCCGCCCGGCCGGCGCGCTCACCGCCCGCGCCAGCCCGGTCACCGGTACGGGCGCGCTCGGTCGGTTCGGTGGCTGCGGCATCCGCGCGTTCGGCACGGACCCGTGCGGTGCGGTCGACAGGGTCGGTCACGAGGAAAGCGCCTCCAGGGCGGCGTCGATGCGGGCCAGGTCGGCCTCGGCCACCGCCAACCGTTCGCGGATCTTGGAAACGACGTGCTCGGGGGCCTTGCCGACGAACGCCGGGTTGCCCAGCTTCGTCCGGGCCTGTCCTGCCTCCTTCTCCGCCGCCGCGCGGTCCTTGGCCAGCCGGGCCCGCTCGGCGGCAACGTCGATCGAGCCCCGGGTGTCCAACGCGACACTGACCTCGCCCGGCATGGCCAGCGTCGCACTGGCCTGGAAATCGTCGCCGGCCGGGTCCAGCCGGGCCAGCGACCGGATCAACGGCTCGTGCGCCGACACGCCGGCACCGGACAGCCCGTCCAGTCGGGCCGCGACCCGCTGGGTCGGCCGCAGACCCTGGTCGGAGCGGAACCGGCGGACCTCGGTCACCACCCGTTGAAGGGTGGCCACCTCCGTCTCGGCCGCGTCGTCGACGAGCGCCCGGTCGGCCGTGGGCCAGGCCGCCGTCAGCACCGTCCCGCCGCCGGTGAGTGCCGTCCACAGCTCCTCCGTGACGAACGGAATCACCGGGTGCAGCAGCCGCAGCAGCTGGTCCAGCACGTGGCCGAGGACACGGCGGCTGACCTCGGCCGGTTCGCCGCCACCGGCCAGCACCGGCTTGCTCAGCTCCACGTACCAGTCGCAGACGTCGTCCCAGGCGAAGTGGTACAGCAGGTCACAGACCTTGGCGAACTCGTACGCCTCGAACTGCTCGTCGACCTCGGCGGTCACGTGGGCCAGCCGGGACAGAATCCACCGGTCGACGGTCGACAGCCGCTCGGCGTCCGGCATCGGGCCGTCGGTGTGCGCGCCGTTGATCAGGGCGAACCGGGTGGCGTTCCAGAGCTTGTTGCAGAAGTTGCGCGAGCCCTGGCACCACTCCTCGCTGACCGGCACGTCACCACCGGGGTTGGCGCCCCGGGCCAGGGTGAACCGGGTGGCGTCGGCGCCGTACCGGTCGATCCAGTCCAGCGGGTCGACCACGTTGCCGAACGACTTGGACATCTTCTTGCCGTGCTCGTCGCGGACCATCCCGTGCAGGGCGATCACGTCGAACGGCTGCCGGCCGTCCATCGCGTACAGGCCGAACATCATCATCCGGGCGACCCAGAAGAACAGGATGTCGTACCCGGTGACCAGCACACTCGTCGGGTAGAACTTCGCCAGCTCCGGGGTCTGCTCCGGCCAGCCCAGCGTGGAGAACGGCCAGAGACCGCTGGAGAACCAGGTGTCCAGCACGTCCTCGTCCTGGTGCCAGCCCGCGCCGGTCGGTGGTTGCTCGTCGGGCCCGACGCAGACCACCTCGCCGTCCGGTCCGTACCAGACCGGGATCCGGTGCCCCCACCACAGCTGCCGGGAGATGCACCAGTCGTGCATGTTGTCGACCCAGGCGAAGTAGCGCTTGGCCAGCTCCGCCGGCTCGATGCGCACCCGACCGTCGCGTACCGCGTCGCCGGCCGCCTTGGCCAGCGGCGAGGTGTTGACGAACCACTGCAACGACAGCCGAGGCTCGACGGTGGTGCGGCACCGGGAGCAGTGGCCGACGGCGTGCACGTACGGCCGTTTCTCGGCGACGACGCGTCCCTCGGCGCGCAGCGCGGCCACGATCGCGGGCCGGGCCTCGAACCGGTCCAGCCCCTCGAACGGGCCGGGTGCGGTGATCACCCCCCGTTCGTCCATGATCGTCAGGGTGGGCAGGTCGTGCCGCTGCCCGATCTCGAAGTCGTTCGGGTCGTGCGCCGGGGTCACCTTCACCATGCCGGTGCCGAACGACGGGTCCACGTGCGCGTCGCCCACGATCGGGATGCGCCGCCCGGTCAGCGGCAGGTCGACCTCGGTGCCGATCAGGTGGCGGTACCGCTCGTCGTCCGGGTGCACGGCGACCGCCGTGTCACCGAGCATCGTCTCCGCCCGGGTGGTGGCCACCACCACCTCGTCGCTGTAGCGGATCGACACCAGCTCGCCGTCGTCGTCGGTGTGCTCGACCTCGATGTCGGACAAGGCGGTCAGGCAGCGCGGACACCAGTTGATGATCCGGTTCGCCCGGTAGATAAGGCCGTCGTCGTACAGCTTCTTGAACATGGTCTGGACGGCGCGGGACAGGCCCTCGTCCATGGTGAAGCGTTCCCGGTCCCAGTCGACCGAGTCGCCGAGCCGGCGCATCTGGCCGAGGATCGCGCCGCCGGAGGAGGCCTTCCACTCCCACACCCGCTCGACGAACTTCTCCCGGCCCAGGTCGTGGCGGGAGAGGCCCTGTGCGGCAAGCTGCCGCTCGACCACGTTCTGGGTGGCGATGCCGGCATGGTCCATGCCCGGCAGCCAGAGCGCCTCGTAGCCCTGCATCCGCTTGCGCCGCACCAGGGCGTCCTGCACCGTGTGGTCCAGCGCGTGACCCATGTGCAGCGAACCGGTGACGTTCGGCGGCGGGATGACGATGGTGAAGGGCTCCCGGTCACTGTCCGCGGAGGCCCGGAATCGACCGTCGGCTACCCACTGCTCGTACCGTCGCTGCTCTACCTCAGCCGGCTGGTACTGGCCGGCGAGGGTCGGGGCGTCGGGGCGTCGGGCATCCAGTCTCTCGGTCACCCTGAAAGTCTACGGAGCGCTTCGACGGACCCGACGTGCGCCACCTGTCGTTCGCGTACGGTGTCGGCTATGTCCGACGCACATCTCAGCGCCCGCCGACTCGACGAGGGCGGGTCGCCGGTCGACCTGACCGACGAGCCGATCGAGCTGGGCGACCGCGAGCCGGCAGCCGGCCCCGACCGGCCCGACGTACCCGCCCGGCGACGGCGCTCGGCCGTGGTGGTGGTGCTCGCGATCGTCGCACTGGTCGGTGTCGGTGCGCTGGGCTCCTGGGGCTGGCGGATCGTTCAGCAGAAGGACGCCCGGCTCACCCTGCCCGAGCAGGTCGCCGGGCTTCGGCAGGACAGCAGCGACCGGGCCGCCAGCACCGCCGACTACCTGCGCAGCGGGCTGGCCGCCGACATCGAGCTGGACAGCAGCTTCGGTGCGGTCTACCAGGATCCGGCCGATGCCCGGCGATCAGTACTGATCTTCGGGGGGACGACCCTGCTGTGGCAGCCGGAGCGGGATCTGGAGAGTCTGTTCGAGCTGATGGCCGACGAGACCGCAGCCGTGACCGGGCTCCGCGGCGTGTCACCGGGTCGGCTGGGCGGCGTGATGAAGTGTGGCAGCACCGGCGGCGAGGGCGGCGATTTCGCGGTCTGCGGCTGGGCCGACCACGGCAGCGTGGTGTTGGCCATGTTCCCCGGCCGTTCGGTCGACGAATCCGCCGGCCTGCTTCGGCAGCTCCGGGAGAGCATGCAGACCCGCGACTGACAGCTGCGCGGCGGCTGGCTCGGATGTCCGGGCGACGCTGCCGCGTCCGCCGCCGGGCACCGGGCGCGACGTGCCGCGGTGAAACCAACCCGCCGCGCCCGGTCAGCCGGGGCAGGCGTGCCGCACGGGGGTGGCCAGCCCGGCGAGGGCCAGCAGGATGATTCCTCCACCGGCGAGAAGACACACCAGAGGTACGCCGTACAGCTCGGCACCCCAGGTGACGACGGCCGCGCCAGCCGGACCGAGCGCGTAGTGGGTCGCCCAGAACACCGAGGTGACCCGGCCGAGGAGCCGGTTCGGAGTGACCTCTTGGCGCAGCGACAGCGAACAGATGGCCCCGACCGCCACCGCACCGAGGTAGCCCGCCGCCAGCGCCGCGACCACCGGCACGGTACGCGCCGAGCCCAGCACCGCCACGGCCACGCCGGCCAACGCGACGCTGCCCGACCAGGTCGCCCCGAAGCCGAGCCGGCGCCGCAGCGGAGCCACCGTGAGGGAGCCGAGAAGCGTACCGGCAGCCGCCACCGACAGCACCAGGCCGACCGTGCTGTCGGTGCCGTCCAGGTTGAGTCGCACGTGGTAGATCAACACGTCGTCCAGGCCGTGGGTGAGGAAGATGAACGCCGACAGCAGCAGGGTCAGGGCGCGCAGAACCGGATGCCGCCAGAGGAAGCTCGCCCCTTCCAGCAACTCGCCACGCAGGCTCACGAACGACACCGCGGCCCGGGAGGGTCCGTCCTCTCGCAGCCGTACGACGCTGAGCGGCACGGATGAGGTCGGCGCCGATCAGCAGGCGTCTGCGGTCCATCCGGTCGACCAGCACACCGGCGAAGATCGCGGTGACCACCGAGGCCACCCCGGCGGCCGCGGTGAGCAGGCCCATCTGGGCCACCGAGCCGGTCAGTTGGAGTACCAACAACGGTATCGCCAGCGTGGCGAAGCCGTCGCCGACCACGGAGAGAGTCTGTGCCGACCAGAACACCGTGAAGTCGCGGTGCCGCCACAACGGCCGGGTGGCCGGCCGTTCCGCCGTAGGTGCCGTCACTCGCGAGATGGTATTCGTAGCCCGACGGGAGCGGCTCCCGCTTTATCGGGCCGTGGGGTCACTCCGCCGGCCCGGCCGCAGCGTGTTGCGGCGCGAAGGCTCCCGCAAATGCGTTCAGGGCCACCCTGG